>JALYIG010000294.1 GCA_030775885.1 Acidobacteriota bacterium
GGTGAAGACGGTGGGTAAGACGCGCGCCGTGGTGGCTTTTCTGCGTGGGGATCACCAACTGAATGAGACGAAGCTGGCGGGGCTTGCGGGCGGCGAATTGCGGCCGATGCAGGCGGAGGAGATTGCGGCGACATTTGGCGCGCCTGCGGGCTACCTTGGACCGGTTGGGCTGGTGGCTGCTCCGCACCCGAAGAAGCCGGGGACATTGGTAGTGCTGGACACGGCGCTGGAGGGGCGGACGAACTTGATCGCTGGGGCGAACAAAGAGGAGTACCACCTGCGCAACGTGACTCCGATGCGCGACTTCAAGCCGACGCTGGTGGTGGATGTCCGCCAAGTGAACGAAGGCGAACCTGATCCGGTTGGCGGTGCACCGCTGCGGATCGGCAAGGCGGTGGAGATTGGGCACATCTTCAAACTGGGCTACAAGTATTCGAAGTCGATGGGCGCGAGCGTGCTGAACCGGGATGGCAAGGAGACGACGCCGATCATGGGCAGCTACGGAATTGGGATTGAAAGGATTCTGACTGCTGCGATTGAGCAGTCTGCTGCGACCTTTGCGGCGCGCGGGCAGGCGGACGCGTATGCGTTGCCGCCGTCGATTGCACCGTTCCAGGTAGTGGTGACGATCACCAATGTGCGCGAAGCGGAACTGTTGGAGGCTGGCGAGCGTATTGCGAAGGAGTTGACCGATGCAGGATTCGACGTGTTGCTGGATGACCGCGACGAGCGCGCCGGCGTCAAATTCAAGGACGCGGAGTTGATCGGCGTGCCATTTCGTATTGCGATCGGCAAGAAACTCGCCGAGGGCAAAGTGGAGCTCTTGAACCGCGTGACCAACCAGACTGACGATGTGACCACGGCGGAAGTCGTCCAACACCTGAGGGCCGCGCTGAGCGGTCAGCAGCTAACGCTCGTGAATTAGCGACTTCCTACTATGGCCGTACGAGTAAAACTTGCCAACTCGGGTTCGACGTCGCAGAGGCAGCAAAGTCTTGGCTTTCGCTTCCTGCGGGGGCTGATGCTGGTGACGCTAATTTGCGTTGTGATCGTCGGCGCACTGTTTGGCTTCAACTATTTGAAATACGAGAAGATCGTCGACGACCGCCTGGCCGCCGGACCTATCTTCGCGAATGTGTCGCAGATTTTCGCAGCCCCGCGCGAGGTGCGAGTGGGCCAGCATCTTACGGCTGGCTTTATCGCGCAGGATCTGCTGCGGGCGGGCTATAACGCGAATCCGCAGCTGGGATCGTTCCATTTACACGGCGAGAGCATTGACATCAAGCCCGGACCGCTGAGCTACCACTCGACGGACGGGGCGACGATTACGACAGGCCGGACTTCGAATTCAGATGCGAGCGGCGCGACGAGCAGCGAGCCAGTAGTGGAGTCTATTACTGCCGACAACGGCGCGAATTTGGCTGCGTACCAGTTGGAGCCGCAACTGATCACGGCGCTGTCGGAAGACAAAGGCCGGACCAAGCGCCGCATCGTGACGTACGAGGAGATTCCGCAGCAGATGGTGCAGGCAATAACGGCGATCGAGGACCGGCGATTCTTCGCGCATGGGGGAATCAACTATGCGCGCACGTTTGAGTGCGCCGTGCACGATTTGATTTCCGGACGCAAGATGTGCGGCGGGTCGACGCTGACGCAGCAGCTTGCAAAGAACTTTTTTCTGACGCCGGACAAGACAATCTCGCGCAAGATTGCGGAGTTGATGATCACGTTTCAGTTGGAAGCGCGCTTTACCAAGCCGCAGATCTTCGCCATGTACGCGAACGAGATGAACCTCGTGCATCGCGGCAGCTATGAGATCAATGGGGTCGCGGAGGCGTCGCAAACGCTGTTCGGTAAAGACCTGCAGCACCTGGATCTGGCGCAGATGGCGACGATTGCGGCGCTGTTTCAGAATCCAAGCTATCGCAATCCGTACCGCCATCCCGAACGCAGCATGGAGCGACGCAACCTGGTGCTGGATTCGATGGTGGAGACAGGTGCGATCACCGCTGACCAGGCGTCGCGAGCCAAAGCTGAGCCGATCGGCCTGACGCAGACTAATGTGGACGCGGGCGAGGCTCCGTACTTTGTCGACCTGGTACACGATCAACTGGTGCAGCGCATTGGCGACTCGGAGATGGGCCACGACTCGCTGCGCATTTACACGTCGCTTGATCCTGAGCTGCAGCGCGCGGCTTCAGAGGCGGTGGACGCCGGTATGAAGAATGTCGACCAATTGGTCCGCAAACTACATAAGAAAAACGCAACCGCCATCCAGTATCCGCAGGTTTCGCTGATCGCCCTTAATCCGCACACCGGGCAGGTACTGGCGCTAGTGGGAGGCCGCAACTATGGCACGTCGCAGTTGAACCATTCGACTGCCGAGCGGCCGACGGGATCGATCTTCAAGCCGTTTGTTTATGCGGCAGCTTACAACACATCGCTGAACGGAATGTCGCTTGGGGATGGTGGCGTGTTCACGGCGCTGACTCGGCTGAACGACGATCCACACACGTTCATGTTCGATGGCAAGCCGTATGATCCGGGCAACTTCGAACGGGGAGAATATCCGGGAATGGTGACCGTGGCGCAGGCGCTGTGGCACTCGCTGAACATCGCCACGATCGGGCTAGCGGAGCAGGTGGGATACGAAAATGTTGCGGCGCTGGCGCGGTCGGCGGGCATCGTAAACGCCAGGGGCACACCGTCGATGGCGATTGGCACCTACAACGCGACGCCTCTGGACATGGCCGGCGCGTATACGGTGTTCGCTAACAACGGTGTGCACTTGAAGCCTTGGATGCTGGCAAGCGTGCGCAATGGGAACGGCGATATCGTTGCCGACTTCACACCGGAGGCGAAGCAGATTCTGGATCCGCGCGTCGCGTACCTTACGCAGTCGTTGATGGAAGGCGCGATGACCTTCGGCACTGCATCTGCGGTGCGTGCGCATGGATTTACCGCTCCGGGAGCGGGCAAGACGGGCACGAGCCACGATGCATGGTTTGCCGGCTACTCGTCGAATCTGCTGTGCATCATCTGGGTAGGCAACGATGACTACACCAATTTGAACCTGGAAGGCGCGAAGGCCGCAGCGCCGATATGGGCGGAGTTCATGAACCACGCGATCAAGCTGCCGCAATATTCCGACATGAAGTCGTTCTCCGCGCCGGAGGGTGTGCAGGTGGTTCGCGTTGATCAGAGTAGTTGGCTTCCCGCCGACGATACTTGCCCCAAGGATTATTCCATTGGATTTCTCAGCGGCACCGTTCCGGGAAGTACGTGCAGCAAGATGGGGGCTTCGCCGGATAGTTTGATGCAGGGGCTTATGACCAATGGGAGCGCTGGGCCGGGCGCTACTCCTATACCGGGGCAAGCGCCTCAGCCGCAGGATGGGAATGATCCGAGTGTTCCTAAGAAGAAGAATTTTCTGCAGAAGATATTTGGCGGCGGCGACAAGCCGGCTGCGCCACAGGCACCAGCGTCTCCTCCGCAATAGGCTGCTGACGGTTTGCGGTGGTCAGGCGGTTCTGCGTATCAAGGTCCAGCCCAGAACAAGGGTCGTGACCAGAGCGCAAAGATACGCGAAGATGTCGCCGTGTGCCGCGTAGAATGTGACTTCGTGCTCATAGTCAAAGCCGACGCGGATGCTGGTGCGGATATGGCGGGGGGCGGCGATGACAACGCGGCCGTTGGGATCGATGGCGGCGGTGACTCCGGTGTTGGTTGCGCGCAGGATCCAGCGGTGATTTTCTATGGCACGCATGCGCATCATGTTGAGGTGCTCCCATGCGGCACTGGTATCTCCATACCATCCGTCGTCGGAGACGTTGACGAGGACATCTGCGCCTAAGTTTTCTAACTTACGCACTTCATCTCCGAAGATGGATTCGTAGCAGATGAAGGTTCCGTAAGTATGGCCTCCGGTATTGAAGACGATCCTGTGTGTGCCCGGCTCAAATAGCCCGACATTCTGCAGCAGATTGCCGGCGAAGAAGAATAGGCGCTTGTAGGGCGTGTATTCACCGAATGGGACAAGATGCATCTTGTCGTAACGGCCCGCGAAATTGCCGTCGGGAGTTATGAATGAGGCGGAGTTATAGTAGGTGCGTTGCGCACCCGGCGCTTCATCGATACCTATGTTCTGCGAGATGATGGGCGCGTCTGCGGCACGCGCGAGGTTGGACATCGCGACGCGAAATGGCTGCCCAATTTCGAAGAAGTCGTTGGGGGCTTCGGGCCAGACGATCAGATTGGTAGGCCTACGATCCGGCTCAGGGGTGTCGTGCGGCGGTGGAGTAAGAGACCGCTGGCAATTGGTCGAGGCTAGTTCAGGAATTCCGTCGCAGACTAGTGAGTTCGAGAGAGACATGCTCAACGCGGAAAAGGCTTGGAGTCGCTGGTTCTCGCTCAGTGCAGGTCCGGCCGCGGCGGCTGCGGCACCTACTCCAAGGTTTTCCTGCAGCAGCGTGGCTACCGCCATTGTGCCCTCATGCGCCGGCTTCTGGCTCGACTTTTCCGATACCACGAACAATAGCACGACTACCACACTGGCAATTGCGATCGATGGGATGGCGGAGCGCCGGCCCTTGAGGGCCATGCGCGTCAGCCATAAAGCATTTATTGCAGCAATTACAAACGAGATTCCGTATGCTCCAGCTACCGGAGCAAGCCTTATAAGTAGCGGATTATCCACCTGGGTGTAGCCCAGCAGATCCCATGGGAAGCCGGTAATTCTTGCGCGCGCCAATTCAACGGCAACCCAGGCTATCGGACTTATGAGGAGTGCTAATTGCGCACTGGCGGCACCGCGACGAAATGCCGCAATGAGCGCTCCGAACAAGGCGTGGTACAGCGCCAAGTAGAGACAGAAGAGAAACAGAATTCCGGCGGAAATTGGCTCGGCAATTCCACCGTAGAGATACATTGTCTGGTAGACCCAGTAACAATTCCCCAGATACCAGACAAATCCGGAACAATATCCAAGTGCGGCCCCCTGCATGGGGGAAAGCGGCTGCCCTCTTGCGTTGTCTCCGAGGAGCGCGGACAGCAGTGGAGTCAGGGCGATCCAGCATAGGGCGGTACGCCAAATAGGCACGGGGCCAGCGATGGGAAAGGGTAATACCTGGAGAACTCCGGAGAGGATCGCCATTGCCCACAGGCGCATCGGGATCAGTCGCATTGTTATGAAGTCTAGCATCCGACGATATTATTTCGACGGTTCGCACAAAGCTTTCGAGCAGCATGGAGTCGAATTTTATTCAATTGCCAACACGGAAGTTATCCGAATATTTGCAAGAAGGTTTGCGGTTCGGTATCCTCCAATTGAGATATCAGTTAGGAACTGAAATATCTGCAAGCTAGCTGAAGCATATAGTTTCTGTTAGCGGTAACCAGACTGGAAGATGCGGCCTGGAAAATATAGCTCGGCCGCAACAAGGAGAATTCATGCAAGTAAGCCGTATTATCGCGGAGATTGACGCTGAGATTTCAAAGCTTCAGCGGGCTCGGGAACTACTCGCCGGCACTGCCAGTTCTGAGACTGGTAAAGGACCAGGCCGACCCAAGGGAAGCAAGAACGCAAAGGTCGTAGCTTCGACCGCTGCTCCGCGCAAACCCAAGCTAAGTTCAGCAGGCCGCAAAAGCATCTCAGATGCGATGAAGCGCCGCTGGGCTGAGCGTAGGAAGCAGGCGGCAAAGTCTGCCGCACCCGCCAAATAGCCCATTCGCAACGCGCGATATTTGTTTGTTGAATCATTCCATCCGGTAGGATTTCTGCCGGATGGAATGATATTTTATTGGTGCGAAGAATATTAGCGAGTTACAACTACTTCGCGCAGACTGTCCTTGCCGAGGAAGAAGTGATAGCCCTTGAATGAAGCGAACAGCGTCTCAATCTGGCGATTGGTGTAGTTGTTGAGAATTGGATAGTCGCCGGCGTGCTGGACGTCCACCTGAGTCTGATCGGTGAGATGGTAACGACAAAAGTCGGTCTTCACGGGGAGGCCGGTGGAAGAGTTGGACTGGGTGTGAAACATCGCCAGCATCTGTCCTCCGGGCGCCATCACCTCGTAGAGTCTTTTTAGTACCGGGGCGAGTAACTCCTCAGGCAAATAGTCTGCTGTATCCCAGAACAAGACGACATCGAAGCCGCGGCCGGAAAAGCTGAGGTGGGTTGTGAGAAAGCGTTCAACGTCGAAGCGGCCGGGGCTTCCATCTTCCTGGGCAATGATCCACTCGCGTTTGGCGGCATCCTCGACGAGGTTTGCCAAGTAGATGCTGTGCCCCAGCGCGGTGATGAAATTGATGTTGGTAGAAGAAGTGGCGCCGATGTCCAGGACGCGCAGCGACTCCTCGCTCTTCATCCGCTGCAGCAGTTGCCCCCATCCACTGGAGTGGCGCGGAACGCGCTCGTTGCCGGCCGGTCCGCTTCCGGACTTGTCCTTTCCACCGAAGAAGCTGGGCATCTGTGTCAGGTCTCCAGGCTCATGCGACGTGGGGAGTGGGAGCGCTCGCGGCGGCCGCTTCCACTCCAGGCTTCGCTGCGCTGGAGGTCGCAGCAATTTCCGACAATTCGACTTTCCCTTTGATGGAGGCGTTCTCCTCGATGGACAGTCTCCCGGCGACGATGTTTCCCCTGACCACTGAGGACTCCCGCAATTCAATTCTTCCGGTGGCGCGAATGTTGCCTTCGACGAGGCCGTAGATGACCACATCGCGGGCATCGAGATCGGCCATAATGCGCGCGTTTGGCCCGACCGTAAGGCGGCTTTCGGGCAACGCGATCGTTCCTTCTACCACGCCGTCCATGTAAAGGTCCTCTTTGCCTGAGACCTCGCCGCGGATGGTGACGGATTTCCCAATTACGGTAGAACCTTCTGGTGGCTTCATGTGCTGGTCGGTCTCCCTGTGCTAGATGGTGCTTGCCCGAACTATACCGAGCTATGCGCTTTGAGGCAAACTGCGCTGTGGCCGCAAAGGTGAGCCTATGCGACGAGATCGGCCCGTCCCATGCGAAGGGCTATCCCGCGGTGGGGGCGGCTTCAACAAGGGGACCAGAGGTTTGCATCTCCGCAAAGGACGGACTGGGAACATCGAGAGTTACGCCATTGAGGTCGAGGTCGGAGGCGGTGGAGCGTGCCTGGATGCGCCACTTCAACTCGCGCAGGCCGAGGACGACAAGGATAACGACCTCCGGCTCGATCGGCTGACGGTAGTCCATCAACGGGTGGGAAAGGTAGTACGCGATGGGAAAGAGGGCGAGCGGAACGAGATAGGCAAGGCAAGCGATGCGGTCTCTTCGCCACCAGCCTCGCGCTCCGAACAGCAGAAGCAAAGTGAGGCTGGTGCACATGAATATATTGGGAAGCTGGGTCGGCTCCTGCCGCATGTATGAGGGTTCGAAGCTCCAAAAGCCGGTCCAATAGCAGAAGATTCGCCGCAGCGTGAGAGCGATGAAAAAGTCGTGGTGGTGAGCCACGTAGTCGATGACCATTACACGCTTCTGCGCGATGTAGGCGAGTTCACCCTGCGATCTGTAGAGGTCCATCTCGACCGGATTGCTGGCAGGATGGGTCCACTCCAGTGTGGGATTGGAACCGTCTCCGTTGTTGGCTGACCAGAATTCGTACCAGAAGCAATCGCGGACTGGAACAACTACGTGCATCACGCGATAGTTTCGGATGGTCCACGGAGTCAGTGCAGCGACAATTCCAACTGCTGCGAACAGGCCTGCGCGCAGCCATGAACCACCGGCGCGATAGAGCTTCCAGAGCGGCAGGAGCAGGAGGACCGGAAAGAAGGTTGATACCGCCGGGTTGGAGAGTGCAGCAATCCCGAATAGGACTCCAAAGCCGATCCAGCGCAGCGGCGTTGGATGTTCGTGGAGTTGCAGCGCAAGCCAGAAGCAGGTCGTAATGAGCAGCGACGTCAGCGAGAACTCCCACACGCGGACCGCGGAATAGTAGATTGCGAAGGGGTAGATTGCCCATCCCCAGGCGGCAAAGGCAGCGGCCCGGGCATTCACCGAGATGCGCGTCGCCAGAAAAATGGGGATGCAGGTAAGCGCCGAGAACGCGCTGTTGAGGGTCAGAATAGTGAGTGCGGATTTGGTGGAGTAGATACCGAACAACTTGAATATCGCAGCCAGCAGAAAGGGGTAAAGCGGCGGCAACAGCGCGGTTGGCCCACTGGCGGGATAGAACGGCGACGAGAAGCCCTGATGCTGGGCAAGCGAGCGAGCGATCCAGCCTACCTCGTTGCCGAACGCCTCAAAGTGGCGGGACGGATCCGGCAGACTGCGAAAAACGATGGCTACGATGATGAGCCGGATGGCGAATGCAACGGCCACCGCAAAGAACAGGGGGCGCATCGAGGATTTCTGTGGAGGTGCGCCGGTCGAGCCATCCGTCGCTTCAAGGTGTTGTGATCCAAGTGCCGCTGTTGCCATGGATTAGGAGAGTTCCTTCAATAAGAGTGTGGTCATACGCTTTGGCGCACTCTCCGAGCGATGTCCTGGGAGTTGGAAGTTTGGTCAGCGAAAGGCAATCATTTGGGGCAAGAGGTCAGCGTTGGACGGTCGAAGGCGAGCCAAATTGCAATGTCCCTGGTGGACGGCTTGCCTGACGAGATGAGTGGCGGGTGGCAAACTTTCTCTGGATTTCCGATCGAAGGATGATGGCCGTATGTTTGATGATAAACCTTTTGACGGAATGAAAGTCTAGTAGATTACAAAACGAACCGAATGCGACAAGAAAAACATCATCGCGTTTCTTCCAACGCACTTTGATGGATTGACTTGGGCAGGATTGACTTAGACTAGGCACACGGCTAAATTCACTCTCTGCCATCAATTTCGCTCTTGCTGGGCAGTTGTGGCCATCCCTCTTCCTTTAGACGATTTCGGCGGAAAGATGGGAGCCAGTTCTGGAAATCGTTCAGCAGAGCGAGGCGCGAGTTCTGGCCTAATCGTTCTGCTGCTTGCATCGCTTTATGAATGAGCTAGTTCGGGAGCGAATGAGGATGGGACCGTTGGTTGGAAACTCTGAAGTCGAGGCGCGATTTCCGGACCTACATCCGGCCTTCGGTGCACGCGCGGCCGTGGTGGAGGCAAATCGCTGCCTCAACTGCTTTGATGCGCCGTGCATGAGCGCATGTCCCACCCACATCGACGTGCCGCGCTTCATCAAGAAGATCGCCTCGGGGAACGTGACTGGATCGGCGAGGGCGATTCTGGAAGCTAACGTTCTGGGAGCTAGTTGCTCCCGGGTATGCCCGGTTGAGGTGCTGTGCGAGGGATCCTGCGTGATGCACGGGAGAGGGGAGCAGGCGATTGAGATTGGGCGCCTGCAGCGCTTCGCGATGGAGACGTACTACGACGCCGGCGGCAAGCTTCCCCTGAGGAAGCGCGACGAGAGGAATGAGCGCGTGGCGTGTATCGGGGCTGGGCCTGCGAGCCTTGCGTGTGCTGCGGAGTTGCGGCAGCAGGGTTTCCAGGTAGCGGTGATTGATCGACGACCGCTGCCGGGTGGATTGAACACATACGGCGTTGCGGAGTACAAACTGCGCGCGGCAGACAGTCTGCGCGAGGCGGAAAAGATTCTCGAGCTGGGGGTGGAGTTCCAGAGTCGCGATGTCGATGCGGCAGCGCTGGCGGAGATAGAGCGGAATTTCGACGCGGTGTTTCTGGGAGTGGGTTTGGGCGCGATGCACCGTCTGCCAGTCGAAGGGAACGCCGAGTGGGGAGTGATTGACGCGCTGGAATTTATTGAGGGGTACAAGACGGGTGCACGGCTGGATGTACCGGCGAGAGTCGTGGTGGTGGGTGCGGGAAACACCGCGATCGACGCCGCCTGTGCAGCCAAACGTCTGGGAGCGGCGAGCGTCACGATTCTGTATCGCAGACAGCGCGAGGATATTTCTGCATTCGACTTCGAATATGAACGCGCATTGCGCGAAGGGGTCGAGTTTCGCTGGGCTGCTCTGCCGCTTGGCTTCCATGTGGCGGAGGATGGGCTCGCGTTGAATTGCGTCACGGTTGCGAAAGACGCAGCCGGCCAGTTGACCCCGGTGGAGGGTTCGGAATTCACTCTGGAATGCGATGTGGTGATCCCGGCAATTGGGCAGTCTGCGCTGCTGGAGTTACTCTCGCAGGCGCGCGGCGTTGCGCTCGAACACGGCCGGGTGGTGATCGAACGCGCTACGGGACAGACAACGAATCCGAAATATTTTGCCGGCGGGGATTGCGTGAACGGTGGCCGCGAAGTGGTGGATGCGGTGGCCGACGGAAAGCGTGCGGCAACGGGAATCGGGAGTTGGCTGGGCACGCGGACGGAGGTGAAGGTTGGCTGATCTGACGACGAACTTCGCGGGCGGCATCCGGTGCCCGAACCCCTTCTGGCTGGCCAGTGCGCCGCCGACCAACTGCGGCGAGCAGATTATGCGGGCGTTCGATGCAGGCTGGGGCGGGGCGGTGTGGAAGACGATTGGCGAGCCGATTACGAATGTCAGTTCGCGCTACTCGTCGGTGGACTGGGCGGGACAGCGGATGATGGGGCTGAATAATATTGAGCTGATCAGCGACCGGCCGATCGAAGTGAACCTGCGTGAGATTGCGGAGGTGAAAAAGCTCTACCCGAAGCATGCGGTGATCGCATCGCTGATGGTGGAGTCGAAGCGTGAGACCTGGCACGAGATGGTGAAGCGTGCCGAGGGCGCAGGCGCGGATGGGCTGGAGCTGAACTTCGGCTGTCCGCATGGAATGAGCGAGCGGGGGATGGGGTCGGCGGTGGGGCAGGTGCCGGAGTACGCACAGATGATTACGGAGTGGGTGAAAGAGGCGGCGCGGACTCCGGTGCTGGTGAAGCTGACGCCGAATATCTCGGATATCCGCGTGGTGGCGCGGGCGGCGAAGCGGGCGGGCGCGGATGGGTTGAGTGCGATCAATACGATCAATTCGATTACGGGGATCGATCTCAACACGTTTGAGCCGCGGCCGAATGTGGATGGAAAGAGTTCGCATGGCGGGTACTGCGGACCGGCGGTGAAGCCGATTGCGCTGAACATGATTCAGCAGGTGAACTCGGATTATGTGGATGGACCACCAATTCCGATGAGCGGTATTGGCGGCGTTGGAAACTGGCGCGATGCTGCGGAGTTTATTTTGCTGGGCTGCGGGACGGTGCAGGTATGTACGGCGGCGATGCACTATGGCTATCGGATCGTCGAAGACATGATCGATGGGCTGTCGAACTGGATGGACGAGAAGGGGTTCGCGACCATTGAAGATTTTCGCGGGAAGAGCCTGCCCAGAGTGACGGAGTGGAAGCACTTGAATCTGAATTACAAGATCGTGGCGCAGATCGATGAGGCGCTGTGTATCGGGTGTCAGTTATGCCATATCGCATGCTGGGATGGTGCGCACCAGTGCATTCATCTGGATCGCGTGAGCGGGCCGGTCGATGGGCATGTCGAGGTGCACGCGAAACCCAATGAGAGTGGGCGGGAGCGGATTGTGGTGACGCCGATTCCAAAACTTGATACGCCTAAGGTGCAGGTGGGGCCGTATGCGACGAGTCTGGATCGAATTCCTCGTGTGGATGAGACGGAGTGCGTGGGGTGCAATTTATGCTCGCTGGTATGCCCTGTCGATCAGTGCATCACGATGGTGGAGCGCGACACAGGATTGGCGCCGGAGACCTGGGCGGAGCGGACTTCCGCTGTGGTGGAGCGGGCTGGTTGAGGAAGCGGGCTATGAAGGAGCAGGACCGATGGGAACTTTGATCGAGGGCGGCAAGGTAGTAAGTGCGGCGGGGACGAAGCTCGCCGATGTGCTGATTGAAGGCGAGACGATTTCCAAGGTTGCGCCGGGGATCGACGCGGCGGGACATACGGCGGTTGATGCGGCAGGCATGCTGGTGATGCCGGGCGGCATCGATGTGCACACTCATCTGGATATGCCTTTTGGCGGCACGGTGAGCGCGGATGACTACGAGTGGGGCACGCGGGCGGCGGCGATTGGCGGGACAACAACGATCATCGATTTTGCGCTGCAGGCTATGGGGAAGCCTATGACTGAGGCTTATAAAGTCTGGCGAGCGAAGTCGGAGGGTAAGGCCTGCATCGACTATGCGCTGCACATGGCGGTGACCGATCTGGGGCCGAATGATGCGTGGCTTGACGATGTCGACGCGATGGTTGCCGAGGGGATTACGAGCTTCAAGATTTTTATGGCGTATCCGAATGTGCTGATGGTGGACGACCGCACCATCTACAAACTGATGGAGCGCACCAAGTCGCTGGGCGCTCTGGTGTGCGTGCATGCGGAGAACGGCACGGTGATTGACGCGATTGTGCAGGAGACGCTGGCTGCAGGCAATACCGGGCCGCTGTATCACGCGCTTTCGCGACCGGCGGCGGCCGAGGCGGAGGCGGTGCATCGGGTGGTGGCGATCAGCGAACTGGCTGGCGGGGCGAACGTGTACATCGTGCATGTGTCGTGTGAAGAGGCGATGCAGGAGGTGAAGGCCGGGCGCGAGCGAGGGTTGCCGGTAATGGGCGAAACGTGCACGCAGTATCTGGTGCTATCGATTGAGGACGACATGGGCAAGCCGGGGTTTGAGGACGCGAAGTATGTCTTCACTCCTCCGCTGCGCAAGAAGAAGAATCAGGCTCCGCTGTGGACGGGGCTGAAGCAGGACGTGCTGCAGGTGGTGTCGACCGACCACTGCCCTTTCCGATTTGCCGACCAGAAGACGCTGGGGCTGGAGAGCTTTACGAAGATTCCGAACGGCGGTCCGGGCATTGAGAACCGCATGCAGTTGACGTACCACCACGGGGTGAACGAGGGGCGCATGTCGCTGGAGCGCTTTGTCGAGGTGACGGCGGAAGCGCCAGCGAAGATCTTTGGGATGTATCCGAAGAAAGGTGTCTTGGCGGCAGGTTCCGACGCGGATATTCTGATCTGGGATCCAGAGGCGAAGTATACGATTAGAGCAGCGACGCAAAGTATGCATACGGACTACTCCATCTTCGAAGGCTTTGAGGTGAAGGGAAACGTGCGCCAGGTGTACTCGCGCGGAGAATGCGTTGTGGATGAGGGCAAGTTTCTCGGGCGTGTGGGACGCGGTCAGTATCTGCATCGAGGACTGGGCGAGGTACTGACACGATGAGCCTGTATGTCGAAGGGCCGACGAGCTTAACCGATGCGTACGGCCTGCGTGCGGACTCGCAACTTTACAACGCGGATCTTGCACCTACGACTCCCGAGCAGCGCACTTGGGGGACTTACAACTACATCGCGTTGTGGTTCTCTATGTCGATGGAAGTGACTACCTACATGCTGGCGTCCAGCCTGATCGCGGGCGGCATGAACTGGAAGCAGGCTATCGGCACCGTGCTGCTGGGCAACCTGATTGTGCTGATCCCGATGGTGTTGAATGCGCATGCCGGGACCAAGTATGGAATTCCCTTCCCTGTTTTTGTTCGCGCATCGTTCGGGGTACGCGGGGCGAATATTCCGGCGCTGTTGCGCGCCTTCGTGGCATGCGGGTGGTTCGGCATCCAGTCATGGATCGGCGGCCAATCCATCTACGCGATGTTGAATGTGCTTTGGCCCTCAACCACTGCAATGCCGTTGGTGTTGTGGATGTGCTTTATCGGCTTCTGGCTACTGAACATGGCCGTGGTGTGGCGCGGGGTTGAATCCATCCGCTTCCTACAGAGCTTCTCTGCCCCGTTTCTGTTGATCATGTCGCTGGTGCTGCTCGGCTTCATGACGCACAAGGCCGGCGGCTTCGGACCGATGCTGGACGCGCCAAGCCAGTTTCACTCCAACGCGAGCTTCCTGCATTTCTTCTTTCTGTCGCTGACCGGCATGGTTGGCTACTGGGCGACGCTGTCGCTGAACATCCCCGATTTCACGCGCTATGCGAAATCGCAGGAGTCGCAGATTGTGGGACAAACGTTCGGCCTTCCTGTGGCGATGACGCTCTATACGTTTATCGGGATTGCATGTACCTCGGCCTCGACTGTGGTCTTCGGCCATCCGATCTGGAGTCCGATCACACTGCTGGGCCAGTTTCACCAGCCATTCATTGCGTTCCTCGCGCTGATCAGTATCCTGATCGCGACCCTAAATGTGAACATCGGGGCGAACGTGGTTGGCCCCTCGAACGACTTCTCGCATCTTTCACCGAAACACATCAGCTTCCGCACCGGCGGCATGATTACGGGATTTATCGGTCTGGCGGTGATGCCGTGGAGGTTGATGGCAAGCCATACTGACTACATTCATTGGCTGGTGAGCTACTCCGGTCTTTTGGGTCCGGTCGCGGGCATCATGATTGCGGATTACTTCTTCGTTCGCCGCACGCGGCTCGACACGGAGTCTCTGTATCGGCGAGAAGGCCCATATGAGTACATCAGAGGTTTCAACCCTCGTGCTCTGCTGGCGCTGGGCGCAGGTGTGTTCGCTGCGCTGATCGGATTACTGGTGCCCGACCTGCGCTTCCTCTATGACTACGCGTGGTTCGTTGGATTCGGCGTCGCGGCGGTGTTGTATCTGATGCTGATGGGATCGGCGCCGGGAGTTGGCGGCGCTACTCCGCTGGCGCAGCGCATTGCGGAAAAGGTACTCGATACACCGCTGGCCACCGGGGCAGGGGCGAAGGCTCGCAACGCTGAAGGATGATTTGTGAGCAGTAACCTGGAGTTCGACATTAGAGTGTGGTGAATCAGAAGTTAATCCCATGAGTGGAGAACGCCCACCGCAGGTTCTTCGATGCGTTCGGCACAAAGGCGCACGAAAGTCCGCTCAGGATGGCATCCCAAATTTTTTTGCGAATTTCAGATTCAGCACACTAGAGCCGTTTCCCTAAAGGCGTAGAGAAGGCGCGAAAGCAACTACCGAGATTCTGGACTTCGTCCAGAATGACGCCCCTTAGGTAACTTCGCAGCTTCAGGAAATTTGCTCTAGCGGAGGAAAGCGCCGAGTTCCGTCGCAGCGTTGCGCAAGTGCGGCAGGAAGCGAGTTTGCATGTCGAACACCGGCATACGCGGCGCGCTTCCGCTGAGATTGAGGGTGGCGACCACGCGCCCGGTGGGCGAGTAAACGGGCACAGCGAGCGAACGCAGCCCGACCTCATACTCCTGGTCCACCAAGGCATAGCCGTGGCGGCGGACATTCCGCAGCGCAAGGCGAAGCTTCTCCACAGTAGGGACCGTTCTGGGTGTGTGCGCGGTGAGCACCACGCGGGACAGATACTGCTCAAGCTGGTCCGACGGGAGATACGCGAGCAGCACGCGACCCATGCTGGTGCAGTAGGCCGGAAGGCGGCTGCCGATGTGCAAATCGTCCGACATGACACGCGAGACCGTGGACCGGGCGATGTAAACGATGTCGTCACCATCCAGTGTGGCGACCGAAAAGCTCTCGCGCAGAGCGGCGGACATGCGCTCCAGGATCGGCTGGGCGGCGGTCGAGAGCGAGTTCGACGCAGAGTAGGTGTTGGAAAGTGTGAGCATACGCGGACGGAGGGCGTAGCGCGAGCCGTCGTCGTTCCCGGCAAAGCCGAGCTTGCTGAGCGTGTACAGGCAGCGGCGCACGGCAGCGCGCGAAAGGCCAGTCTTCACCGAGAGCTGCGAGATGGTCATCTGGGGTGTTTGCGGTGTGAAGGACTGAATGACCAGGAGGCCGCGAGCAAGCGACGTCATGAAGTTGGGATCGCCGGCAAACTCGTCTAGCGTTGCTGACGGGGTCAGGGGCGCGGCTTTCGGAAGCGCAGCCACCGTGAGCTTTGATTCGCCGTTCACAGCCGAAACGGGTGAGGCAAGAAATGCAGGCGGGGCTGGAGGGGCGGTTCGAACAGCGGCGCGGCGTACTGCGATAGTCATCGGAAAATTCCTCAAGTCACGGATTGAAGTGGCGCCCAAATATCGGGGGCCGAGCGCGGAAAAATCAATGCGCGATAGCCGGACTACTATTACGATAAACGCACAGCGTCTGGCCTGCAAGTGATGGGTTGGCTCATTTGGCGTGAAACTGGCGTCCGGCGGCGTGTAATGAAAGGCGGCGATTGCTGTGAGAAAATTGACGCCTATGGATACCCAGAAATCGATGCTCCCGCAGCTCAACGAAACGCAATCGTGGAAGGCGCTTCAGTCCCACGCAGACAAAGTTAAGACATCGACGCTGAAGGAAATGTTTGCAGCGGATCCCGCGCGTGGAGAACGCTTGACCGTTGAGGCCGAGGGACTTTTTCTCGACTACTCAAAGAATCGAGTTACGGACGAGACGCTCAAACTGCTTATCGCGGTGGCCGAGGAAGCTGGTCTCCGCGCGAAAATCGACGCGATGTTCCGCGGCGACAAGATCAACATCACGGAGAATCGCGCTGTTCTGCACGTTGCCTTGCGCGCGCCCAAGAGCGAGAAGATCGTGGTCGATGGCGAGGACGTGCTGCCCGGCGTCCACGCTGTGCTGGAGAAGATGGCGGCCTTTGCAGGGAGCGTCCGCTCCGGCGAGTGGAAGGGCCATACCGGCAAACGAATTCGCAATGTCGTCAACATCGGAATCGGCGGGTCGGACCTTGGGCCGGTGATGGCGTACGAGGCGCTGAAGCATTACAGCCAGCGCAATCTGACGTTCCGCTTCGTCTCCAACGTGGATGGGACGGACTTCGCGGAGGCAGTGCTCGACCTAAGCCCGGACGAGACGCTGTTTCTTGTCGCCTCAAAAACATTCACCACTCAGGAGACGATGACGAACGCGCTATCGGCGCGCGAGTGGCTGCTGGCTGGACTTGGCGGCGACGAGAAGGCCGTCGCGAAGCACTTTGCGGCGATCTCCACCAACGCCAAGCTGGTCGCGCAGTTTGGTATCGATACTGAGAATATGTTTGGTTTCTGGGATTGGGTTGGCGGCCGCTATTCGATGGACTCGGCGATCGGCCTGTCGACGATGATTGCGATCGGGCCGGAAAATTTTGCCTCTATGCTGGCCGGCTTCCATGCGATGGACATGCACTTTCGGACCACTCCGTTCGAGAAGAATCTGCCGGTGCTGATGGGCTTGCTAACGCTTTGGTACACCGATTTCTTCGATGCGCAGGCGGTTGCAGTGCTGCCGTACGAACAGTATCTGAAGCGCTTCCCTGCTTACCTGCAGCAGTTGACGATGGAGTCGAATGGAAAACATGTAACTCTGAACGGCACACATGTGGCAACTGAAACTGGCCCAGTGTACTGGGGCGAACCGGGCACGAATGGGCAGCATTCTTTCTATCAGCTCATTCACCAGGGAACCCGCTTAATTCCGTGCGACTTCATTGGATTTGCGAAGACGCTGAACCCGCTTGGCCGACATCACGACATGCTCATGGCAAACGTATTCGCGCAGGCTGAGGCGCTGGCGTTTGGCAAGACGGCAGAACAGGTGAAGGCCGAAGGCACGCCGGACTGGCTGGTTCCGCATCGTGTCTTTGAGGGCAACCGGCCATCCAACATTATCCTGGCCGAGGTGCTTACACCCGAGGTATTGGGCAAGCTGGTCGCACTCTACGAGCACTCGGTGTTCACGCAAGGTGCGGTCTGGAATATCGACTCGTTCGATCAGTGGGGCGTGGAACTAGGCAAGGTGCTTGCGTCGAAGATCCTCGGCGAACTGGAGAGCACAGCGGAGCCGGAGATGAAGCACGACACGTCGACCGCAAACCTGATCAGGAGATACCGGAAGGGCAAATAAGTGTCTGGGGCCGATCTGAAGCGCGAGTTGCGAGCAGCAGGCACACCGGAACGCGCGGTCGGAGCGATGCGCTACTTCAAGACCGGCAAAGGCGATTATGGCGAAGGGGACGTTTTCCTTGGCGTTACAGCGCCGGATGTGCACAAGATAGTGCGGCGGTACGAGACACTTAATCTGGACGATGTCGAAAAGTTGCTCGGCGCGAAGGAACACGAGGTGCGGTCGGCGGCGCTGCTGGTCTTGGTTGCGCAGTATAAGAAGGGCGATGACACGGCGCGAAAACAGGTATTCGATCTCTACCTGCGCAACACACAGCACATCAATAACTGGGACCTAGTCGACTGCTCCTGCGGCGAAATTGTTGGAGCTCACTTGCTGACTCGCTCGCGTACGTTGCTTACGAAGCTGGCGAAGTCGAAGAGCCTGTGGGAGCGGCGTATCGCGATGATCTCCACTATGAGGCTGGTGCGTGAAGGCGATCTTACGGACGCGCTGCGTATTGCGGAAATTCTGCTGGACGATGGTCACGACCTGATTCACAAGGCAGTGGGTTGGGTGATGCGCGTCGTGGGCGATATGGACCGGGCAGCGCTGCTGGGTTTTCTGGAGAAGAACTATGCACGCATGCCGCGGACGGCGCTGCGATATGCGATTGAGCACTTCCCGCCGGAAGAGCGGAAGAAGATGCTGGCGGGCGAATTCGGAGCGGCCTGACTACTTCGCGGAGACGGTTGCTAGAACGGCCTGCATCACTTCTGACGGCTCAGGGCGGACGCGGAAGTCGGCATGTGCTTCGCTGAAGGCGATGGTTCCGTCCTGGTTGACGACGAACACGGCAGGCAGCGGAAGGTTCCAACTCTCCTCCGTCGCGGTCTTGTACATGTTTCCCGAGTTGACGAATGGGATGTTGACCAGGATTCCCTTGTAGTACTCGCGATGCGCGGCGGGGACGCTGTAGGCGATGCCAAATTCCTCGGCGAGCTCGGCTTCCGGATCGGACAGAATAGGAAACTGCAGGCCATGCTGCTGAAGCGTGAAGTCGTTGTGCCGCTTGGTCTGGGGTGAGATGGCGACGAAGAGCGCGCCCATAGCGCGTAACTGCACATGCAGATCGCGCCAAACCTCAAGCTCGGTCACGCAATAGGGGCACCATCGTCCGCGGAAGAAATTGATGACCAGCGGCCCCAGCGCAAGCAGGTCGGCGGAATTGACCTGCTTGCCGGTCAGCGCATCCTCGAGGGAGAAGTCGGGCGCAAGCGCGCCGGGCTGCAGAATGCTGTCTTCAATGCCGGTGTTGAACAAATCGGCGGTGTGCTGCTCGGAGACGGCAAGGCGCTCCGGCTGGACCAGGGCGCGCGTATTCTGCGTGATGCGGTCAAGTTCATCCTGCAGCGAGCGGATGGTTGAGTTGGATGCGGTTTTCACACTTACATTATCGCAGCCATGTCCATCGCCGCGTCGTGCTTTGCGTCACTGGAGGTTGAGGCATCGTGGCAGGAGACTGCGGCAACCGCCGGTTTGGTCTGCACAGGGGCGCGAGGTGCAGGCTTCTGGAGTCGGCTGGTGGTGCCGGCGTTGAGCTTATCGATCACGCTTGTCAGCCGCGAGAATCCTTCCTGATAGGCCTTTTTGTTCGCGTCGCTGGCGTCCGGAGCTTGCCCTGCGCGCATGAATCCGTGGCCTGCGCCATCGTAAGTGACCGGGTCGTACTTCTTTCCGGCGGCCTTCATAGCCTCGGTGGTGGCCGGAACGGTGGCCGTAATGCGCGCGTCGTTGCCCGCATAGAAGCCATAGACCGGCGCGCTCACCGCCGTCACGTCGGAAGGCGGCGTGCCATAGAAGACGAAGGCCGCACTCAGGTCCTGGCGATGCGCGGCGAAGCCGAAAGACTTGCCGCCGCCCCAGCAGAATCCCGCCACAAATGTCTTGCCATTGGCCGCAGGAAGCTTCTTGCCGTAGTCGGCCGCGGCGTCGAGGTCAGCCGTGACCTGGTCGGCGTTCAGGCGGGAGACGGCTGCGTTGACGTCCGATGGAGCAAACGCGTCGGTCCCACCACCGTTCGGCCCGGCGCCGCTGAGCAGGTCGGGGGCGACCACAATGTAACCCTTGGCTGCGAGTTCATCGGCCATCAGTTTGGCCCAGTCGCTGAGCCCAAATATCTCGTGGATCATGACGATCACAGGCGCTTTCCGGTTAGTCTCGGGATATACGACGAAGGTTTCGACGGTGCGGTCGCCATGCTTGATGGGGGCGAATTCGTAGTGGCGGGGAGACTTCAGCAGTGCGGCTTTTGCCCAGTCCTGCGCATGCAGCAAGGCGGTGGAAGAGAGCAGGACGGCGGCGGCAAGGAGTTTAGGAAGGCGGCTCATGGGCAGAGTCTAGCTTGCGGCGTGAACCTGAGACAAGCGAAGAACGCAATTTTATTGAGCCAGCGCCGGCAGCCCGGTGTGTCCCAGAAGAACCTGGACGGCTGCGCCGCGCACAACTCGACGACCGGGCTGGGGTGTCTGCGCAATCACGACGGAGGGGCCAGCCGGCGCGACGGGTTGTGCAGGGGCAGGAGGCGGCGGCTGAGTCGGCGGCGCTCCGGGAGCGGCAGTCTCTGGCGGTGGAGGTGCAGGATCCTGCGAGGAGGCCACCAGCCTCAGGCCGGCTGCTCCGGCGCGTTCAGCCGCAGCGTTATAGCTGAGACCGACCAGCGCAGGCATCACGTACGCTGAAGCGTCCGGTGCCTCGGGATCGCTGACCAGCAGACTCACGCGCGGGCCGCCGACTGCGGCGGTGTTCACGGGGGGCGTCTGGGTTAGCACTACGTCGGGATCACCGGGAACGGCGATGTGCGCGACGGTGCCGAGATCAAGCGACAGGCGCCGAATGGACACGGTGGCGGAACGCTCCGACTGACCCGTTAGTTCGGGAATATTGACCGCCTGGGAGCCCAGCGACTCGGTGATGCGAACGGGCCAATCGCGGCGCACACGCGATCCCGGCGCGGGATCCTGCGCAAGGATGCGGCCGGCGGGAACGTCGCCGGAATAGAAACGGTTCTCCAGTGTGAGATTGAGGCCCTTGCTGCGAGCCGCCTTGGTGGCATCGGCGACGCTGAGGCCAGTGAGCGCGGGTACCAGAGCTTCACGCCCATGAATCGCAAAGCGCATGGTGATGAAGGCCGAGACGAGGGCAACGGCAATCATGGCAAGAGCACCAAGGACGAGCGTAAAGATGCGCTTCATTTTGCCACTCCTCCGGGCTTGATTTTACTACCTTCCAATCACTGGAAAGGGGGTACGTACGACAAGGCGATCCGGGTTGCGGATCAAGGGGCCGATGCGGTGAGTGCCCAGCGCGATGTCGAGAAAGTATGCGCCAACCGGACGCGGGAAGCGGGTTCACAGGCGTTGTGCCGGTGGGATATGCTTTCTGGCTATGAATCGACATGCGCTTGCCGTACTCCCAATGATTCTCGCCGCTTCCCTTGCCGCGCAGACTGCGCCAGCCCCCGCGCCCCAGACGACCGCAGCCCGTCCGGCTACTACTCAGACAGCGCCGCCTGCAGACTTTGCGCAGACCATTGTTCTGTGGCCCGGTGGGGCGCCAAGCGCGCTCGGCACAACCGAGGGCGATATTCCCAAGTTGTTCACCTATCCTGCACAGGGAACGGCTGCCGGCGCCGGTCCGCAATCCGCGGTCATCGTGATGCCCGGCGGCGGCTACACGCACGAGGTGATGGAGCAGGAAGGGGCCTACGAGGCGCGCTGGCTTGCGGCGCGCGGCGTCACGGCGTTCGTGCTGGAATACAGACTCTCGCCGGCTTATATGTATCCGGCGCAGATGCAGGACGCGTCGCGCGCCATCCGCTATGTTCGTTCGCACGCGACTGAGCTTGGCGTAAAGCCGGATGCGATTGGGATTTGGGGCTTCTCCGCCGGCGGCCATCTCTCCGGCTATATGGCGACTGTTCATAAACCGGGCGATCCCATGGCCGCTGATCCGATCGACCGCGTCACGGACAGGCCGGACTTCGCCATCCTCTCCTACGCTCCGCTGGCGATGGACCTATACACACGCGCCGGCACCGCTCCCATGAAGACGCTGATTGGCGACCATGCGACGCAGGAGGCGATTGACGCGGTCGATCCGGTGAAGCATGTGAGCGCGGACACCAGCCCGTGCTTCCTCTATTCGACTACCGGCGACAAAACAGTCGATTCGCGCAACGCTGCCGAGTTTTATCTTGCACTGAAGACTGCGGGAATTCCGGTTGAGATGCACATCTTCGAGCTTGGCCCGCATGGGACGCATATGGGCGAAGGGCTGGCTGCTGCGCTGAAAGAGCTGACCATTACGCCAACTTTGATTGCCAACTGGATGCAATTGCATGGATGGATGTCTGCGAATTCGCAGTAGCCTCGATTTGTGCACAGCTTCTTGGGCAACGGACCGGATATGCACAGAATTTGACTTTTTTGCACTTGCATGCACAGGTGACGCAGTCCTAATGTTCTTCTCAACTGATGACACGCAGTAAGTCGGACGTTGGATTCGAAGGCGGCGCCGGACAAGCAATCGGAGACGAAAGTCAAAGATGAAATAGAAGGCAGGCTGGAAGGTTGGTTGGGAGACGCGAGTCAAACGATCAGCCGGAAGGCACCACCGGAGAACACGGCACTCGATGAGTCGGAGGTTGGGTCCACAGGCAGGGCTGGAAGGCGGATCGGCGGCGCAAGCTGCAGAGAAACCGGAAGGCAGCGCCGAAGGGGCACAGCAGACGAGGATTTGAAGGTCGGATCCGCAGGCAAGGCTGAAAAGCTGAGCTGGAAAGCTAATTGGAAGCGCGAGCCGAAGATGAGCTGGAAAGCAGCCGAAGGGATACAGCGAACGATGAGAGTCGGAGGTTGCAATCGCAGGCAGGGCTGGAAGGTTGATAGGCGGCGACGGTCGCAGATGAATTGGAAGGCAGCGCCAGGCGAATGCAGCAGCCGATGAGAGTCGGAGGTTAGGTTTGAAGGCAGAGCAGACCGTTTGCACAAGGCGCAAGCCGGACGCAGGCGGGAAGGCTGAGCCGGAAGACGAGTCGAAGGCGCAAGCTGGAGGCGAGTCGGAAGGCAGGCCGGAAGATCGAAACGTGGCGACGGT
>JALYIG010000295.1 GCA_030775885.1 Acidobacteriota bacterium
AGTGCCGCTGCATTGTTCGCGGCCGCCGCGCTTTTGGTGTTTGCGGGTGGGACGGTATGGGGCCAGCAGCCGGCCACAGTTCAGCCCGCGAATCCGCCAGCATCCTCGCAAAACAGCAGTGGACCAACGCTCGATGTGGACCGTGATCCGGTTCCGTCGCCCGATGCTGACCCGCCACCGCAGCCGATTGGGGATCAGGCGCCCACCAATACGCTGGGCACCATCGCACGGGGCACGGGTGGGCGGTTTACGCTGCATGAGGACGCGTACGAGGTGCGCCTGAATGCCTCCGTGTTCGATCCCGCCGGCAAGAGTGTCCAGACACTGAGCAAAGACGCGTTCCACGTGTACGAGGACGGCGTTCCACAGTTGATCGCCAGCTTCCGCCACGAGGATCTGCCCGTATCGCTGGGCATCCTGATTGACAGCTCAGGCTCGATGTACGACAAGCGGCAGGCGGTGGATGAGGCTTCGCTTGACCTGGTGAAGCTTTCGAACCCGGCCGATGAGGCGTTCGTCGTTGACTTCAGCTGGGAGGCGTTCATCGACCAGGACTTCACCAGCGACATCGGCAAGCTGCAGCAGGGGCTGAGCTACATCAAGAGCTCTGGCGGCACGGCGATTTACGACGCGCTGGTGGCGTCGGCGGATTATCTCTCGAAGAACGCGAAGCATCCCAAACAGGTACTGCTGGTGATCACGGACGGCGAGGACAACGCTTCCAGCGCCACGCTCGACCAGGCGATCCGGCGCATCCAGGAGTTCGATGGCCCGGTCATCTACTGCATCGGGCTGCTGTTTGGCGACGACACCAACAAGAGCGAGGCGCGTACTGCTCGGCGGGTACTGGAGACGCTGGCGCAGGAGACAGGCGGGCAGGCCTATTTTCCGAGGTCGGTTAAGGAGGTCGACGCCATTGCGCAGGAAGTGGCGAACGACATCCGCACGCAGTACACCATCGCATACCACTCGACCAAGTCGCCGACGCTTGGCGGCTACCGCACGGTGCATGTGGATGCGAAGGAAAAAGGCTACTCAAAGCTGTCCGTGAGAACGAGGAGCGGATACTATCCGCGCGTCGGCAATACGGCCTCGGCTCAGGGTGCGCCTGGATCATCCACGCCATAAGCGGAATTCTGATTCAAGTCAGAACGCCAGGGCGTTCAACTTCTGCCAGATTTCCGGTGTGACGGGGACGCCGAGGCGCTGGTTTTCCTCGCGCAAGTGGAGCGTCTGTTCGCCGGGGTAGCGGACCGGTTTGTCCGGGTTGATGGGAGTGGCCTCGCGGAGTGATTCGACGATGCCGTCGGCGATGCGATCAAGTTCAGCGCGCGCAGCCAGGCCGGAGGGATCAATGGCGAGAAATATCTGGCTGACGCCGGACTCGCGGGTGGGCTCCTGCGGAATGTCGTGGGTGGCATTGCCGCCGGCGAGCATTGCCGCAAGCATGTCGAGGACGAGCGATAGGCCTGAGCCCTTCCAATAGCCGACGGCGAGCGCGCGTTTGGAGGCTTCGATGGCGGCGGGATCGGTAGTGAGATTGCCAGCCTGGTCGTATCCTCCGGGAACGGGAAGCTGCTGGCCGCGGGCGCTGTAGGCGGAGAGAGCGCCGTAGGAGAACTGCGACATCGCCATATCCAGCACGACATGCGCGCCGTCGGGTCGGGGTACGGCGATGACCAGCGGATTGTTGCCGACGGCAGGCGTGGACGCGCCCCACGGCGGCAGGTTGGCGAGCGTGTTGGTCCAGCAGAGTGCGAAGTCGCCTGCATCGGCGGCGAGCCAGCCGTAGCTTCCTCCCCGCATCCAGTGGTTAGTGTTCGCGAGGGCAACCCCACCGAGTCCGTGCTGGCCGGCCAATGCGATGGCGCGCTGCATAGCGGTGTGAGCGTTCAGGTTGCCCGGGCCGAGGTGGCCGTCCCAGCGCTCCAGCGCACCGGTGCCAACGACTCGTGTGGGTTCGGCGTTGACGTCGATGCAGCCGTTGGCGACCATTTCGGCGAAGCGTGGGAAGCGGTCGAGGCCGTGGGTGTAGACGCCGTCGCAGGTGGTGTCGGCGAAGAGACGCGCGCACAGGCCGGCGCGCTCGCCCTGCAGGCCCAGGTGCTGCATGGCGCGTTCAAGGGCGGCGTAGAGATCGTTGTAGGGAATTCGCAGCATGGCAGGGTCCAGAGAGCAATGGCTATGGTTTGACTAAGACTGAAGTGAGCGGCGGAAGCGCCCGTTCCGCGGATGGCGCGAGTTTCCATATTTCGGCTTTTGAGAACGTGGCGTAGCGCGAGGCGTGGAAGGTCCAGCCAATGAAGGGCAGTTGACCGGTATAGACATTGGTCGCACCCGGCTCGGGCTGATGGTCGTCGATGATGTATTGCGCGCCTTCCGATTTAGCCCAGCGCAACCTGTCGGATGGCGAGTTGAGGTAGGGAATGACTCCCGGGCGCGTGATGCCGCCGGTATCGATGATGGGGTGCTCGGAGACGAAGGCGATCTGGCCGATGGCGTAGGCCGCAACGGGATCGTTGGGAGGGATTTGGTTGCGCATGAAGTTCGCGAAACCATCTGTGGCCAGGCACATGAGGCCCTTGTTGCGGAGGAACGGCCGAACCGTAACAATGCTGACGGCCAGCGCTGCGATGAGCGCAGCGGCGTAGACGACGCGGCCGGTCCGCAAGGAGGCTCGCAGGAAAAGCGCCATGATGACGATCGTGAGACCAGGCGCAGTGACGAGGATGTACCGCGTCTGCACATAGGTGTGGTCGGCAACGTAGAAAATGGAGGCGATCAGCGGCCAGAGGATGAAGATCCAGCCGGCCAGCGGAAGGCCGGCGGCATCCTGTTGAGAATCGGTCGAGCGGCCGAAGGCGGAAGAGATGGCACCCTTGATAGAGCGGCGAACCGAGGAGGGACGCAGAACAATGTAGACGATTCCAGCAAGCAGGCCGCACAGGATGAGTGGTAACCCGGCCGAGTAAATGGACAGAAGGCGATGGACGACAGAGTCGGTGGGAGCTGCTCGCTTGGCGGCGTTGGTGTTGGGTATAAGGTGGCCGAACGCATGCAGCGAGTAGAGCGACCATAGCGCGACTGGTCCGCAGATCAAGAGAAGTCCGGAGACGAAGGAGACTGTTTTAGAACGAAGGCGAGACCACTGCCCGAGCAGCGCAAAGGCGAGCAGTGCGGTGAAGAAGATCATCTCCGGGCGTAGCAGCGGGGCGATGCCGGCGAACAGGCATCCGGTGAGGAACGACGCCGCGGAGGGCCGCTGAGGCGTTGCTGAGAGCACGGCGAAGAAGGCTACGCCGGCAGCGGTGATGGGCTCCATGCCGGAGAAGATCCAGTAGCAGGTGTATGGGTTGGCAACAATGAGGAGAACCATCGCGGAGGGAAATATCCGAGCGACCGACGGCGGCAGAAGCGATGCGGCGAGCTTGCGCGCGAACATGTAGGCGCCGGTGAGGCCGAACACAGCGCCGACGGCGGCGAGGACTTTGCCGGCCATCAGCCAGTTGGGAATGACGGCGTGCATTGCGGTGAGCATCCATACCCAAAGCGGCGCGGTGTCTCCGGCAACGACGTGGCCGTTGAAGGAGAAGCCCAATCCGTTGGAGACGCTGCGGGCGAATTCCAGATGGATATACGCATCGTCTTCCCAGTAGTACCGTGCGTGGATGAACCAGTAGATGCACCACAGGCCCGCCAGTGCCAGCATCAGGTTGCTCGCGATGCGTTGCGAAGGACGCTCCGGCGGAGCAAGGATATATTCCGAAGGCATGGTTTGGCTTGGCACGATTCGAATGGGCTCAGCGTTGATTATAGAGGGATACCCGGGCATGGATCACCGTTATGCTGGAGATGGATGCAGACCTTTCTTGAGTTGGAGCATGTGAATGTGGCGCGCGGCGACAAGGTCGTGCTGCACGATGTGAACCTGCGCGTCGATGTGGGGGAACATATCGCGATTCTGGGGCCGAATGGCTGCGGGAAGTCGACGCTGATTAAGACGATGACGTGCGAGTGTTATCCGCTGGCGCTGGAGGGGACGCGGGTGAGCATCTTCGGCCGCGAGCGCTGGGACCTCACCGAACTGAAGAAGCGCCTGGGCGTGGTGTCTCCGGAAATGCCGGGGAAGCCGACGCTGAAGACGACCGGCCGCGATGCGGTGCTGACAGGATTCTTTTCTAGCTCGACGTTATGGCCGAACTTGGTTGTGACTGAGGCGATGCGGGCGAGAGCGGAAGAAGTGCTCGAGTTGGTCGGAGCGACGTCGATCGCGGAGAAAGTGGTGGGCGAGATGTCGGCGGGCGAACAGCGGCGGGTGATGATCGGGCGGGCTCTGGTAGGTTCGGGCGCGGAGATGCTGCTTCTGGATGAGCCGTCCAATGCGCTGGATCTGGCGGCGCAGCATGACCTGCGGACGATGTTGCGAACGCTGGCGCAGCAGGGCACGGGCATCCTGCTGATCACGCACCATATCGCGGATATTCTGCCGGAGGTCGGGCGCGTGATCCTGATGCGCGCAGGCCGGATCGTGGCGGACGGCGCGAAAGAAAAGCTGCTGCGGGCCGAAGTGCTGAGCGAACTTTTCGGGGCCGACGTGAGCGTAACGGAGCGGGATGGTTTTTTCTACGCTTGGTAATTCTTGCCGGCGCAGGGTTGAAAATTGTCAAAAAATCTACGCAACTGCAATCTTTTCTTCAATCATGTAAGAGTATGTGACCGTCGGCACTGCTCATTGCCGCCGGAACTGACATGATTGCCTAAAGCGATTTATCTCTTGATTTCACCCTGATTCCAACCGATAGCTTCTGTCCGGCATCACACACATACACGTTCTTGGTCCGGCCACCTTCTGTTGTTGAGCAAATATACGTCCCAGGAGGACACTGATGCATTCACACAATAGTCTCTTCGTTTCGAACCGGATCGTCCGTGGCTTGATTGCCATGGTAGCGATGTTGATGCTGTCATTCGGGTTCAGCCCAACAGCACGGGCCCAGGTGACGGGAGAGATCTCGGGTACGGTAGCCGACCCGAGCGGTGCGGTGGTACCTGAGGCTAAGGTACTGCTGAGGAACCTCGGCACCAACGCGGCGCGCACAGTGACCACGGACGGCGCGGGTCTTTACAGCTTCACCAATCTTCAGCCCGGACATTACGAGGTGTCGACCACGCCTGGTGGATTTGCGCCCTACAAAGCGATTGTGCTGGTAGAGGTGGGCGGACGCTACACGGTAAATGCGAAGTTGCAATTGTCCACCAGCAGCACTGCGGTTGAGGTAATGTCGAGCGAATCGGCACAAATCAATACCTCGACGCCCGAGATATCGCAGGTAATCACGGCCGAGCAGGTGTCTCAGCTGCCTTCGCTGACGCGGAATCCGTATGACTTTGTTGCGCTTTCCGGAAATGTCAGTTCGGGCGACAGCGCAACCTCCGGATACCAGAATGGCCCAAGCACTGCGCGCGGCGTGGGTTTTAACCTGAATGGAAGCCGGCAGAGCGGAACCGAAGTGCTCCTCGATGGTATCGAGAATATTTCTGTCTTCACCGACCAGGTTGCGATCCGTGTGCCGTTGGATTCAGTACAGGAGTATCGCATCGTCACCAACAACTTCCTGCCGGAGTATGGGCGGGCGTCGGGCGGCGTGGTGTCGGTAGCGACCAAGAGCGGAACCAACGCATTTCACGGCACGGCATGGGAGTTCAACCGGCTCTCGGCGACCACCGCGAACACGGTGACGAACGCGCAAGGCGGCAATCCGAAGGGGAAGTACACGCGCAACCAGTTTGGTGTGGAAGTGGCAGGACCGATTGTGAAGGACAAATTGTTCTTCGAAGGCACGGTTGAGTGGCTGCGGGTACGCAGTGCAGCTGTAAATATCGCTGCCGTTCCGACCCCGCAACTGCTCGCTGCATCGCCGGCGAGTGTTCAAAGTTTCTTCAGCACATATTCGGGCCCATCCTCCGCGAAGGTGATTGGCACGACGACCAATATTCAGGCGGGTACGGCGGGGGGTGGAAACACGTCGCTCTATTCATCTCTGCCTAATTCGCTTCCGATCTTCAATGCCGTCTCCTACATCGCCCCGGGCGACGCGGGCGGCGGGCCACCCGAGAATCGTTATAACGTGGTGGGCCGCGTAGATTACGACCTTAGCCAGAAGACACAGACGTTTTTCCGGTACTCCGACGACCATGAGATCGACCAGTCGGGTTACGCCTTCTCCTCTCCCTTTTCGCAGTACAACGTGGCGAGCAGCAGCATCGGACAGGCTTATCTATTGAGCCTGGCGCACGAGTTCAACGCAGCGTTTTCTACTATTTCCAAGGCCAGCTTCACCCGCAGCAATGTATCGAACCTGACCTACAACACCGCGTTGCAGAACACCCCGACGTTGATCATCTCGCCCAATGCTGTCGATCCCTATTCCTCCAAACCGTTCCAACTGCCGGGCTTCTACGATACAAACCCTGCGAATGGCGGACTGCCCGGGGGCGGCCCGCAGAATACCATCCAGTACAACCAGGATGTGAACTGGTTGAAGGGACGGCACTCAATCCAGGGCGGCGCTCAAATCCTGTACCTCCAGATGAATTACGGATACGGAGCCTACGCACAGGCGATCGAACAGCTTGGATCAAGTCAGTCCAAGGGGCTGCAGAATTTCCTGACAGGGAATCTGTATCAGTTCCAGGTGGCAGTCAATCCCAATGGAGCCGTGCCGTGCGCGAAAAACGCATACACCGGGGTGCTGACCCAGACACCGGGATGCACCATCACGCTTCCGGCGACTGCGCCGTCGTTCAACCGCTCCGATCGTTATCACGACTGGGCCGCCTATGCGCAGGACCAGTTCAAGATAACGCCGAAATTCACATTCGATTACGGAGTTCGTTACGAGAGCTTTGGTGTGCAACATAACAACAACCAGAAGCTCGACGCCAACTTTTACTATGGCACTGGCGCTTCGTTACCGGCGCAGATTCGCAGCGGCCAGGTTCTTACCGTTCCTAACAGCCCGATCCACGAACTCTGGAAACCCCAGTATGGAACTGTGTCGCCCAGGGTTGGGTTTGCATACGATGTATTCGGCACTGGCAAGACATCGTTCCGCGCCGGGTACGGAATTTCCTACGAGCGAAATTTTGGCAACATTACTTTCAACCTGATTCAGAATCCGCCGAACTACGCGGTGGTTGTGGTCAGCGGCGGGAGCGTGACGAACAGTAATCTTGGGCCGCTGGCCGGAGGTTCGGGTTCAGTGCCTTTGCCGCCTGCTAGCCTTCGTCACGTCGACCAAAATATCCGGACCGCGCAGACGCAGTTCGCGTCCGCTTCGATTCAACAGCAGGTCGGGCCGAACAGCGTGGTTGAGATTTCGTACAACCACTCTCGTGGCATTCACCTGTACGACATCAAGAACTACAACGTCCCGGGAAGCGGCAATCTGTACCTTGGTGACCCGATCACAGTTGGCGGAAACAGCGCGCTCACTTATCTCAACTCGCAGTTCAAGAATGACAACAACCGCGGGTCAAGCGGAGACTCGTACTACGACGGGGTGAATGCCCAGTTCAACGGCCGAAACCTCTATCATTCGGGCTTATCGGTGATCGCGAACTACACCTTTGCCCATTCGCTGGACGACTTGAGCACGGCCTTCTCCGAGGATTCAGCCGGTAACTTCGAACTGGGCTACACCAATGCATTCAATCCGGCATTGGACCACGCGAGCAGCGACTTCGATGTGCGCCATCGGTTCGTTGTCGCTCCGATCTTTGACGTACCAACCTTCAAGGACAAGCCGATGCTGGTGCGTGAGTTGATCGGAGGGTACGAAGTTACGGGTATTCTCACCATGCGTACAGGCACTCCGTTCACCTTCTACGATTCGACGAACAACAACTCCGGGTACCAGGTCGTCCGGTATAACCCGGCAACTCCTGTGACCCACACTCTGTTCAAGTCGATTCCAGCGGGCGCGGCAAACACAGGCAACTCCTATGACCTTACCCACAATGTCACACTTCCAGTGGATGTCCCGTTCGGTAACGCCGCCTTGATGGGAATCTCCGATCTCGGTCCGTACCCGTCGACCATGACAAGCCGAAATGTCTTCCGCGGACCCGGAGCCTACAACCTCGACTGCTCGATCTCCAAGAAATTTCCGATTCACGAAGACGTGAACATTGAGCTTCGCGCGGAAGGATTCGACGTAACCAACCACCACAATCTGTACATTCAGCAAGGCCTGAATGACGCAGCCAACTACTCCGGCAGCCCGAAGATCATAGGCTCGAAGGGTGGCATCGGAAACAGCGGGGGCCAGAACGACGAGCGCCGCTTCCTTCAGTTTGCCGGTAAGATCAACTTCTAAGAGCCTTCACAAACCGCGTGAATAGCAAAAGGAAACTCCAAGGGCTACAACCCTTGGAGTTTTTCTTGCTTGGATTTGAGCCAGGTTATCGGGGGATGTCGATCGGGGGCGCTTTGTCGGAACTGCCCTGCTTCGCTGGAGGGTGAAGTTTGAACCAGGCAGTCTGCTCGGCGGAGAGCTGGGTGGAAGACTCGCGCAGATCGCGGACAGACTCGAGCGCGATCTTGCGGGCGACGTCATACGCGGGGTCGCCAGGGGGAGTCTTAAGGGCGGAAGACCAGCGCTCCGTGGCCTCCATAATCTTCGGCAGCGCTTTGCGGATATCGGTACGACGGGGGCCGTAGTCGTCGAGGTTATCGGAGAGCTCGTCGGCGATGGAGGTGAACTGGACGAGCAGGTCGTGGGTGTCCTGTTCGCGGCCGGGGAGGCGGGGCTTGGCGTAGAGATCCTGTATCTCCTGCACGCGCAGATCGAGGAATTTGACGAAGAGGAGGACGCAGTCCGCAGGGTAGTAGCGGGTCTCACGAACCTTTTCGACCTCAGATTCGGAGAGTGCGGATTCGCGAATTTGCGCGCGAAGCGGATGCGCAGCGACCAGAAGAGTGAGAGCGACGGCGCACAGGCCAAACGAGGACCGGGACGGGGTCAACTTGCGAAAATGGATTGCGGCAGACATGAAGGCACACCCCAGGAGGCTGAAGCCCCCTTTCTATCCTTCTGTGCTTTTATCCTCAAGGGGCTTGAGAAACCCAAGGCTAATGCTTTTGGTGAGCTGGAAGCAAGTTTCCGCCGACTCTTGCCCGACTGAAAGCAGGAGCGAGACGCGGGGCCAGGCTAGTGGGTGAACACCTGGGCCAGGATTTCGTCGTTGACCTGGTCTAGCTGCTTGAGTGTCTCCTGAACGGGAGCCCTGTCCGGGCCGGAGGCAAGATGCAGGACTTGGGCGAGGCGGTAGGTGGCGTTGTGCATCAACTCCTCCGCATCCTTCAGCTTCTTGGCGTTGCGGGCCAAGGTGACGTGGATGATGTGGGCGTATAGATTGACTTGTTTGAGCGTGGCGGCGGCCTGCTCAGTATCTCCATCGGCAATTTCCTTGCCGGCTTTCTTGGTCATCGTGTGGACGAGCTGGGTATAGAGGAAAACCTGCTCGCGCGGGTTGGCCTGACTGGCGCGCAGTTCAAGCTGGGCGAGAACGTCGGGGTTGGGAATGGCCTCGTCGGCAGCGGCAGCGTGGCTGGGTACGGAAAGGCACAGGGTCGATAGAAGGCCGAGGCATGCGAGTTGCAGAATTGAATTGCGCAGGACCGAGTGGGATGGACGGGTGGGGCGGAATGCGTGCCGAAGATAGCTCATGATGCACCTCGAGGTGATCGTGCAGCTTACTTCCGGTGCTGGAGAGCGGCTAGTCTTTCACGTGCCCGCAACTCCTGATCGGGTAGAGCACCGTGGGCCGCCGCCAGAAACTGCTTGTAAAGATCAACGGCTTGGGTGGTCTGATGCAATTCGTCATTCGCCGTTGCCTCAAGGAACAGAGACGACGGGGAAGATTGTTGCACTGTAGCACGCAGAGCGAGCGCTTGCAATGCCGATCTTGGGTCGTCGATCTCTTCGGCGGCGATCGCAAGGCGCATGGCGGCTTCGGCGAAGGCGTCCGGTGAGGGAAAAGCAGCCGGGTTTGCGACGGCCTGCTTGAGCAGCTTTTCGGCCTCGCCGGGGCGGTGAAGCCGGAGCAGGAGCTGGGCGCGATCGTCCAGCAGGGTGGCGTCAGGTGAATCGGGCCGCGCCGCAATGAGTGCGCTGTAGAGTGGATCGGCTTGATCGTCGCGGCCGGTTTCGGCATAGATGCGCGCCAGCAGTCGGGTGATGTTGGTGTCCGCCGGGTCTTTCGCGTGGAGTGACTCGACCAGTGGAGTAGCCTTGGCGATTTTGGCGGGGTCGCCTGAGGCGAGGTAGGCGTTGGCGAGCTGGGCGGTGAAACTGGGATCGTTGGGCGAGTGCGCCAACGCAGGCGCGAGCAAAGCTTCAGCCTCGGCAGGGTGGTGTTCGGCGAGTAGAACATGGGCCAGCGCTGCGGTCGCCCGCGGATCGGCTGCGTTTCCGGGGAGGCCGAGGTAACGGCGGTAAGCCTGCTCGGCGGCAGCCAGGTCGGCGGCGGCCTCGGCGATCTCCGCGGAAAGCAGGACGTCGTCGGGCTGCTCCGAGGTGAGTTTCAGAGCGGCAAGAAGCTCGCCGGACGCGGCGGTCGGATCGGGTGGCCGGGACTGCTGGTCGAGCTTTGCCAGGGCGCGGAAGGCGCGGGCTTTGAGCGCGGAATCGATGCCGGGAAAGGTGGTCGCGGCGAGCAATGCGGTGTGGGCCTCATTGGAGCGGTTTGTGCGGGCCAGCAGCAGGCCGAGGGCGACGTGCGGAGCAGGAAACGTGGCGTCAGCAGCGATGGCCTGGCGGTAGCAGGACTCAGGAGTCAACGATGGGTCCGGGGCCGGCGGCGGCTGGCTGGCGGGGGAAGACTCGAGTGCTTCAAGCGTCAGGCCAAGATCGTAAAGCACCTGTGCATTGTGGGGCGTCTTCGCGTTGAGGTTGATTAAGATTTTGAGGGCACTGGGAAGATCGCCGGCCGCGAGGGCGTCGTTGGCCTGCTGGACCAGGGCAGCGGATGGGTCGGGCGGTGTGTCCGGGTGGGAGAAATCCTGCGCCGGCAAGGAGAGTGTAAGCGCGGCGAAGAGGCACACGGCGCTGAGACGTAGGAGAGCGGCGGAGTTGCACGGTGTTGGCATGGTCGCGATGGCTTAAAAGCGAAGGCCCGGCACGAAGCCGGGTCGCGTTTCTGAGTCAATTGTATCAGTGGGAAGGGAGCTAAATTATGGCGCTGTTGAAGCCGACAATGATGATATTGAAGTCGTCGGCGATAGCGGTTGCGAGCCCATGCACGCCGGCGACGGTGCTGAGACCCATTGCCAGTGCAACCAGCGCGTACTCGACGAGGTCCTGCCCAGCGTCTTCGTGCAGGAGGCGGCGCAGAAATCCGAGCAGCGAGTTATCGGTTATGGCGGCGCACGTTCGCACGTTCAAAGGAACCCCCAAGGTCCATTTCTGACACTCAGTTGAGTCAGGCTACATGGGCAGCGCGGGTCCGGCACTCCCATGAAGGTGTTAGGGGTTGGGCGGCAGGGAGAACTGATGCGCTAGCCGTGATGGCCGTGTCCGTCGCCGTCCCCACCGTGACCTCCGCCGTGCCCACCGTGGCCGCCGTCCCCACCTCCCTGGCTGCCTCCGCCTTGATCCCCGCCGGTAGGTGCAAGCGAGTTGTTCAACGCGTTTGCAACTCCATTGAGAGTGTCGGAAATAGAGGACGCAAGGGAGATGTTGATGGCGACAGAGCCGGACGCAATCAGGGCTGCCAGCAGTGCGTATTCGATGAGGTCCTGCCAGATTCATCGCAATAGAAGCGGCAAACCGCGAGAACGGCGGTGTTCTGCCGGTTGTTGGCTGGGACTTGGAATTGCATAGGGCCCCCTGGACAGAGTGGACGGTCGTTACCGTAATTTAATCTAATCCGCAATAACGCGCTAAACACTCCCACGAAAGTGGCATGCTCCTCCCAGGCGATCGGCCGGGTGCGGTACAGTGGTTCTGCCTCTTTCATGCGCAGTATTTGGCCGGCGTGAATGGGTGAATCTTTCCGCCTGCGGATTCGATGGCGGAGCGAAACCGGGAAAATAGATGAAGCTGCTGGCTGTGGTGATGGGTTTGGGGATGGCGTCTGGGGTGGGGACCGCCCAGGGTGTCAAGTGCAGCATGCAGGACTACAAGGCCATCGATGGTCTGCGCGCGACTGCGAGCGGCGAAGGGGTGACGCTGATTTGGCAGGGCGAGCAGCAGCAGGAGCTGCGGGGGCAGTTTGCGCTGCAGCAGGGGGCGCCAATGGTGGTTGAACTTGCAGCGCGCAAGGCCGGAGGCGCGTGGGTGGAATTGGGCAAGGAATTAAGACCGGATTTCCAGGTGACGACCGGGAAAAGGAGGATGTCCAAGACCGAGAAAGACATCCTGGTTCGACTGGGCAAGGACACCCCGGAGAATGAGGAAATATATAAGTGGAACGTTTTCTGGGATGCGCCGCTGGCGGTTCCGGGATACGACTCAAGCCACCTTGTAGGGCCGGCGCGGACCGAAGATGAGATCAAGCGCGCCTCGGTGAGTTACAAATCCGATGCCTGTAGCGTCAAGACCGACGGCGACCGCGTGAGCGTCCGATTCAACGGGCTGACGCTGGGGCAGTTTGCGGGAGATCTGCAGTTCACGGTGTATAAGGGCTCGAGCCTGCTCCGCCAGGAGGCGATCGCCAGCACACCAGCGAAGGATGTGGCGTTCATTTACAAAGCAGGACTGAAAGGCTTCAGCGTTAAGGACGATACGAAGGTGGTGTGGAAGGACACGTCGCAAGTGTGGCAGGAGCAGGACTTTGGCGGAGATGTGAACCAGAATCCAGTGAATGTACGGGCGCGGAATCGCATGGAGATTCTGGAGGCTGGTGGCGGATCGTTGGCCGTACTCCCGCCGCCGCACAAGTTTTTCTTTGCGCGCGAGAACGAGGTCAACCTGGGCTATGTGTTCTATCGCAAGGACGATACCAACTCGTTTTCGCTGGGCGTCATGCAGCCGGAG
>JALYIG010000296.1 GCA_030775885.1 Acidobacteriota bacterium
GCCCAGAACAGTATCAATCCAAAGTACGCCGGAATCAGCGCCGTCGGATGCTGGCTGCCCGTCGCAAAGAAGCTCCATGAACCCACCACAATCAACAAAATCCCAAATAAAATCGTTAGCTTTTGCATCATTCCTCAAACTTCCTTTTTATTTTCACTCCCGCACTATGCAGCAGCCGCGCTCTTCATCGCCGCCAGCACCTCCGCTGGCGTCCATTCATTGGTCGGATACCACTGCAATACCTTGCCATCCTTGCCAATCACCGCAGTCGAAAGCGAGTGCGTCAGCGTGCCCGAATCACCCGGTGTAACTCCAACATCGAAAAACTGCTCCATCGCACTCAACTGACCTTCCGGTGGCGCGGCGAAATCCCAGTGTGCAAAGGTGCGCACATTGCCGCCCGTGTAAATCCCGCCATAACTCTTCAGAATCTGCGGCGTATCGAACTTTGGATCGAAGCTGACGCTGAGCAGATGCGTCTGCTTGTACATCGCGGAATCGGCCGCCAGCGCCTTATCGATCGCCGCGAAGTTCTTATTCATCCGCGGACAGAAATCCTCCAGCGGACAGCGCGTGTAGATAAAGGTCAGCAGCACCACACGCCCCTTGAACTGGCTGATGTGAATCATGTGGCCGTTCTGGTTCAGCATCTTAAAGTCCGGCACCGCATCGCCCGCCGCAGGAACATGATATTGCACGGCTGGCTTGTAATCAGGCCGCGCCTGCGCCGTCACCACAATCTCGTCCAGCTTCGGGTCGGAGTAGTCTTCACCCGTCTTGCGCACCAGCAGCTTGGCCGAAATACGGTCGCCCGGATGCAGTTCGCTGAGGATCGTCGGATCCTTCAGCTTGTACGACATCGTCATCGCTTCCATAAAGCCCAGAACCGCCTCGTGGTCCAGCACGATGCTTCCCTTGGCTGGGTCAACGCTCATAATCTTTCCGCGAATGGGGAATGTCTTTACCTCGCCAGCCGCTTCCCCACCACTTCTCATATCAGTCTTGTCTGTCTGCTTGCAGCCGCCCAGCGCAGTCATCAGCCCGAAACCCACCACAGCCCACATCGCAAATCGCACGTAACCCTTCATTGTTCCATCATACTTCCCTGCCTTCGCAGCTCTCCAAGCGCGAAAAGAACCGGCTCGGTTGATGTCCAGCTTTCCACCAGTGCGAGGCGTATAAAAGGCGTATGGACTCGATTTCTGGGCTGCCCCAGCAGATCATCGAAGCGCTGGAGCGCGAATGGATCGTCCTGACCGCAAATCAGCGCGCGGCCCGCACTCTGCGCCGCGCATTCGACCTCCGCCAGCGCGCTCGCGGCATCGCCTTCTGGCAGCCGCCCGTCCTCCTCGCCTGGGATGCATGGCTGGAGGACCAGTGGCGTCGCCTCCTCATCAATGGCCACGCGACGGACCTCCTTCTCAATTCCAGCCAGGAACAATCGCTGTGGCGCGACCTCATCGCCGCCGACAATGGGACCGCAAGCCTTCGCCCAGTCGACTCGCTTGCCCAGATTGCCGCCGACGCCCACCTGCGCCTGCATCAATTCCGCGCCCGCCGGCTTCTGGAGACCTACCCGGGCAATGCGGACACCCGAGCCTTTGCCCGCTGGGCCAACGAGTTCGATCGCCGCTGCACCCGCTCTCACTACCTCCTCTGGGCGCAGCTCGCGGAGGCAATTCGCATAGCGGTTGTTGCCGGCCACGTTGCGCCGCAAGCCGGCATACTGCTGGTCGGTTTCGACTGGATCACACCGGCGCAAACCGCACTGCTCGACGCACTTCGCGCCAATGGCCTGCCCATCGAACAATTCGCCCCGCCGCCGGCCGCTCCAAGCCTCATACTCGCCGATGCCCCTGACGAATACAGCGAGCTCACCGCCTGCGCCAGCTGGATCCGCGCCCGCCTCACCAACGAACCAAACGCAAGCATCGCCGTCATTCTTCCTGCCATCGAGACCAGCCGCACGGAAATCGATCGCGTCTTCCGCCACATTCTTGCGCCGGAACTCGACAGCATCGCAGCCCCTGCGAGTACTGGCCCGTATGAGTTTTCTCTCGGCATTCCGTTGGCCCAAACACCGCTCGCCGCCACAGCTCTCGACATCCTTCGTTGGGCCATCGCCCCACTAGCGCTCGATCGCATCTCAGCCCTGATGCTCTCGCCGTACTTCGCCGCCGCAGCCGGAGATGCGGAACACAACGCTCGCGCCGAGTTCGACGCTTTCACCCTGCGCGACCAGCATCTCTTGCAGCCCGTCCTGTCGCTCAATGATCTCCTTCGACTGGTCTCCAATAGCCGCTTCGGCGCCAGCCTTCCCACCCTGCAGGACCGCCTCCGCGCCCTGCGTCCACTCTTCAGCGCCGCGGAACTCACTCGCGCCAAACGAACGCACGCGGAATGGACCGCGATTCTTCACGATATCCTCGAAGCCGCAGGCTGGGCCGTCCCCAGCCAACTCGACAGCATCGAGTTCCAGACCCGCCGCAAGTGGGAGAGTGTGCTCGACGATCTCACCAGGCTCGACTTCGACGGCGTGCGCCCCTCCTTCAGCGACGCCCTCGCCGCACTCGAACGCATCGCCTCGGACACTCTCTTCGCACCCGAATCGCGCCACGCTCCCGTCCAGATCATGGGTCCGCTTGAGTCCGCCGGCTCCAGCTTCGACGCCATCTGGTTTCTCCGCGCCAACGACCTGGCCTGGCCTTCGCGCCCATCATCCAACCCACTTCTGCCGTGGCCGATGCAGCGGGAGGTCGCCATGCCCGGCGTCGATCCCGCACGCGATGCAGACCACGCGCGCCGCATCACCACACGTATCGCCGGCTCCGCCCCCACCATCATCTTTAGCTACGCTCATGAGTCCGCAGAGGGCCGCCAGCGCCCATCCTCCACGCTGAAAGACCTCAGGCCAGAACTCCGCAGCGCCTTCAACATCGCTCCCACCACACCTATGCCCGCACGCATTCAGCTTGACGCAGCCGTGGATAGTGCCCCCCTTCCGCAGCCGCCGGATGCCGTGCAGCAGGGTGGCGCAGGCATCCTGCAATTGCAGGCAGCATGTGGCTTCCGCGCGTTCGCCGAGAAACGCCTTTTTTCCTCCTCACTCGAATCCACCTCACTCGGCCTCGACGCCAGCGATCGCGGCAGCCTCGTCCACGCCGTGCTGGAGGACTTCTGGGCAGAGATAAAAGACCAGGCGACGCTGAAGGCCATGTCCGGCGACCAGCGCACAACCCAGCTCAAGCGTTGCATCGACGTCGCCTTCGCGAAGGACTACTCGCATCCTGTACCCGGCTGGGCCCGAGCCTACATCGATGGCGAGCGCCACCGTCTGCTCAGACTCCTGCTCGACTGGCTCGAATTCGAAGAGAGTCGCGAGCCCTTCGCCGTCAAGAAGCGCGAAGAGAAGCTCAGCGATGTATCCATCGGCCCTCTTCGCCTCGATATTCGCGTCGACCGCGTGGACACTAACCTCAGCGAGGACGGCGAGCCCGCCGGCGACATCATCCTCGATTACAAAACCGGTGCCGCCACTCCCAGAGATTGGCTCGGCCCGCGACCGGACGCGCCGCAACTCCCGCTCTACGCCGTAGTCGCCAACAGCCCGGACCTCGCCGCCATCGCCTTCGCCAGCGTTCGCCCCGGTAATCTGATGGGCATCGCCGGTTACGAAGCCGGTGGCCCCGGCCAGAGCCGTATCCTGCCGAAGGTTGTAAAAGTAAGCGCCGGTAGCCTTGACGCGCAGGTCGACGAGTGGCGAGCCGTCCTAACATCGCTCGCCGAGGAGTTCCACGCAGGCAACGCGAGCGTTACCCCCAAGCACTACCCGCAAACATGCGAGTACTGCGAACAGCGCTTGCTCTGTCGACTCAATCCCACGGCCCTCGACCCAGACATCCTCGAAGACATCGACGAAGAGTCCGATACCTTCAGCCAGGAGGAGAACGACTTTGCCTAAAGTCCTCCCCTTCCTGCCCCTCTTCGATGCGATCGATACCTCCGAACCGGCCCAGCAGTCCAGCGCGAATCCACCCGTCCCACCCGACGCGGCCGCACGAGCCGAGGCGCTTGACATCCGCCGCTCGTTCATCGTGGAAGCACCTGCAGGCTCCGGCAAGACCGGCCTGCTGATCCAGCGCTTTCTCAAACTGCTGACCGACGAAGCCGTAGAAACGCCCGAGCAAGTCCTCGCCATCACTTTCACGCTCGCCGCCACAGCTGAGATGCGCGACCGCGTCATCGCACATCTGGAAGTAGCCAACCGCAGCCCTGCACCTGCAACCTCAAACTCCTTCGACCTCCAAACTGGCGAGCTTGCCCTCGCCGTCCTCGAGCGCGATCGCCAGCTCGGCTGGTCGCTGCTCGATCAGCCTTACCGCCTCAATATCCGCACCATCGACTCGGTCTGCGCAGAGATTGCGCGTACCCTCCCGGTTCTCTCCGGCAGCGGAGGCCGCCTCACTCCCGCAGAAGACGCCAACCCACTCCACCTCGAAGCCGCGCGACGCACCTTGCTGCTTCTGGGCAACGAAGACGCAGACTTCAACTCCGCCCTTCGTCACCTGCTGCTTCATCGCGATGGCAACCTCGACGACTGCGAAGCCCTCATCGCAAACATGCTGAGCCTGCGCGACCAATGGGGCAGGCTCGTCCCCCTCTCTCAAAGCGAACTCGACGACGGATACCTCGACACCAAAGTTTTGCCTCGCCTCAAACGGGCCCTCGATCACGCCATCTGCTCGCAGCTCTCCCGCCTCGAACAGGTATTTCCCCCCAACGTACTAGCCGACCTGACCGCGCTTGCCGCCGAACTCGGCGAGCTGCCCGGCCACCAGGGCAAGCCTTCGCCCATAGCCATCTGCGCAGGCCGCAAGCAGCCGCCCGAAGCAGTTGCCGCCCACCTCGAGTATTGGCACGCACTCATCCACATCCTGCTGACCGGGGGCAAATCCTGGCGCAAAGGTTTCAACGTCAACCACGTCCGCTTTGAACACGAGAAGCACCACAAAGTCCAACTCAAAGCCATCGTCGACCAGCTCAGCCTCAGCGAGAATCTGCTCGAATTGCTCTGCACAGTCCGCGGCCTTCCACCCGCCACTTATCCTCCCGACCAATGGGCCGTCGCCAAATCACTCTTCCGCGTGCTCAGCCGCGCCCTGGTCGAGTTGCAGCTCGTCTTCGCCGCGCACAACCAATGCGACTTCACGGAACTGAGCCTGCTCGCACGCCATGCACTCAAAGAGGACTCCGGTGCAGAAGACCTCGCTTCCGCACTCGGCGCTCGCCTCCAGCACCTGCTCGTCGACGAGATGCAGGACACCTCCACCGGCCAGTATGACCTCATTGAGATGCTCACCAAGTCCTGGGACGGCCACTCGCAGACCGTCTTCCTGGTCGGCGATCCGCGCCAATCCATCTACCTTTTTCGCCAGGCCCGCGTGGAGCGCTTCATGCGCGCAACCCGCACAGGCCGCCTTGGAATCCTGCCGCTCATCCGTCTGCAACTCACCGCTAACTTTCGCTCGCAGCTGGATCTCGTCACCCGCTTCAACGAGGACTTCCCCCTTATCTTCCCGCCGCCGGTTGCAGCAGATCCATACGCCCTCCCCTACACCTCTGCCGACGCCACCCTCCCCGCATCGCCGGACGCACGCGCCCTGGTATGGCATCCACATCCGCTCCCATACGTACCCCGGGCGAACATCGCGTCCGTCGCAGGCACCTCAATCTTCCCCACGGTAGCCCACCTTCGCCACCGCCAGGCTGTTCGCGATGCCCGCCGGATCCGCAGCGTCGCGCAGGCGTGGTTTGCCAAACCATTACCCGCTGGCCGCACCAAACCGTGGACCCTCGCCGTCCTCGTTCGCAATCGCTCTCACCTGGCCGAGATCGTCGCCGAGTTTGAGAACGAAAAGTTTGCCAAGATCCCTTACCGCGCCGTAGACATCACTCCGCTCAACGAGCGTCAGGAGATCCTCGACCTCATTGCACTCACTCGTGCCATCGTTCATCCCGCCGACCGCGTCGCCACGCTCGCGGTGCTCCGAGCCCCGTGGTGCGGCCTCTCGCTCGCAGGCCTGCACATGCTCACCGGCGCCGACGACCCCAGCGCCAAACGCCTCTCCATCCTGCGGCTGGTCTCCCAACGCCGCCATCTACTCCCCGCCGAATCGCTCCCGCGCGTCGATAAAGTACAAGCCGTTCTCAACGCCGCCGCGGCTCAGCGTTCGCGCCTCACCACCGCCCAACTCGTCGAGCGAGCATGGCGTTCTCTTGGCGGAGACGCGTGGCTCAGCGGAACCGAACTTACCAACACCCGCCGCTTCTTCCAGTTGCTCGACTCTCTGGAATATCCCAGCGGCATCGATCCAATACTGCTCGACGAGCGGCTCAAAGATCTTTACGCCGAACCGAACTTCATCCCGGAAGGCCTGCCCCGCGTCGAACTCCTCACCATGCACAAAGCCAAGGGCCTGGAGTGGGACGTCGTCTTCATCCCCGCCCTGGAGCGTATGCCCGGAACCAGCCGAACCCGCCTGCTCAACTGGGCGGAAGTCGGCTCACCTGACGATCTCGATCCAGACGACCAGGCCGCCCACATCATGCTCGCGCCCATCCCCGGCCGCGGTGAAGAATCAAAATCGCTCAACTCGTGGCTCAGACGCGTCGAATTCGCACGCGATGCCGCAGAGCGAAAACGGCTTTTTTACGTCGCCTGCACCCGCGCTCGCCGGGAGCTCCACCTCTTCGCTACTCCAGAGACAACCAAGGACGGCGCAATCAATCCCCACTATCTCAGCTTGCTGAAATCCGCCTGGCCCGCCGCCGAACCGCATTTCCAGCTTCCCCTTGTCGATGCACAAAAGAAATCAGCAGTGCCAGTCGACTCTCCCGCTCTGCACATGGCTGCAGCAGCAGATTGGCCTCGGCCCATGCTCGAGCGCCTGCCGCCCACCTTCGATCCAGACGCACGATTCGCCACAGCCAGCGCAAGCAAGCTCCCATACGGCGGCCCGGAGCCAAGCCCTTCGGCAATTGAGATGCAGTTCCTGCGGCCCGAAGGCTCCTTCGCCGCACGCACCTTCGGCAACGTGATTCACGCCTGCCTCGACCAATTCTCCGACCGCATCCGCAAAGGCACGGCCGCCTCCTTACTCCTCGCCGAGCTTCCTTCGTGGACCGCTCGCGTCACCGCAATGTTCCGCGCCGATGGCTTGCCCCGCCCCCTTGTCGAACAGCTCACGCGCGAAGCACAAACCACGCTCCATACGGTTCTAAGCGATCGCGACGGCCTATGGCTCATGCAACCACACCTGCGCGGAGACAGCGAGCTCGCCATCACAGCGTGGCCCGATCTCCACGTCACAACTCCCGCATCGATACGGATTGACCGCCTCTTCCACGCAGGCGCCGAGCCCCACATCCATGGCGAAGATTTTCTCTGGATCGTCGACTACAAGACGTCGAACCAAGGGACCAAGGGTCTCGACGACTTCCTTAATACCCAGCGCGCCACTTACGGCCCGCAACTCGAAGCCTACGCCCGCATCCTGGCGCCCCTGCGCTCCGTGGCGCTCGCGCAGGTTCGCCTCGCCCTCTATTTTCCTACGCTGCCCCGCCTCCTCTGGTGGAGTGCCGCTACCGGCTAAACTTACGGGATCGGACTATTCCGGTGCCGCACATCCTTGCCGCGCACCCAGAAGATCACGTCCTCCGCGATATTCGTCGCGTGGTCGCCCACCCGTTCCAGGTTGCGCGCAATGATCAACGCGTTCAGGCTCTGCGGCGTTAGTTCTGGCTTTTCCTTGATGAGCGAACTCAGCGCATAAAACGCCGAATTATTCATCTCGTCCACCTGGTCGTCCAGGGTCAGCACGGACTGCGCCAACTCCGCATCCGCCTCGATAAACGCCTGCAGCGCCTTGCGCACCATCGCCGACGACAGCGAGGCCAGTTTCGGTATATCCACCGGCAGATCGAAGTTCGCGAACGCGCCCATCTCGCGCACCCGTACTGCAATATTGACTGCCTGGTCGCCCACCCGCTCAAGGTCCGCGTTGATGCGAATTACCGACAGAATGAATCGCAGATCGATCGCCATCGGCTGTTCCATCGCCAGCAGATCGAGCGCCATCTGGTCGATCTCGCGCTCCAGCCGGTTAATCAGCGGTTCGGACTGGAACACCATTTCGCAGATCGAAAGATCGCGCGTCCGATACGCCTCGATCGAACGCTGAATGGCCTGTTCCGCCATCCCAGCCATGATCAACAGGCGCTCCTTCAGGTCGTCGAGGTTCTGTTGAAACTTGATCCGGGTGGCCATTATCCAAACCTTCCCGTGATGTAGTCCTCGGTGCGCTTGTCCTTCGGATTGGTGAAAATCTTGTGCGTCGAGTCGAACTCCACCATCTTCCCGTTCAGGAAGAAGCCGGTGTTCTCCGCCACGCGCGCAGCCTGCTGCATATTGTGGGTCACAATCACAATCGTATATTGACTCTTCAACTGGAAGATCAGGTCCTCGATCTTCGAGGTCGACACCGGGTCCAGCGCCGATGCCGGCTCATCCATCAGCAACACCTCAGGATCGACCGCCAGAGCACGCGCAATGCACATCCTTTGCTGCTGTCCGCCGGACAGACTCGCGCCCGATTTCTTCTTCAAGTCGTCCTTCACCTCTTCCCACAGTGCCGCCGATTTCAGGCTCCGCTCCACTGTCTCGTCCAGCACCGCACGGTTTCGGAATCCATTCAGCTTCAACCCACTCGCAACGTTATCGTAAATTGACATTGTTGGAAATGGATTCGGCCGCTGAAACACCATGCCCACGCGCCGCCGGATCTCAACCGGGTTTGCGTCTTTATAAATATCCAGGTCGCCCATCTTCACAACGCCCGTTGCTCGCGCAATCGGGTTGGTCTCGTGCATCCGGTTCAAGCAGCGCACGAAGGTGCTCTTACCGCATCCCGACGGACCAATCAGAGCCGTCGCGTGGTTTGCCGGTATGTTCAGATTGATGTCCTGCAGCGTGTGCGTCGTTCCGTACCACGCGTTCAGGTGTTCCACGTTAATGCCGACTCCCACTTAGCTTGCCCCTTTCAACACGCCGCGGCTGGCGTAAATGCGCACCAGCGTTACCGCCACCATAATCATCACAATCAATACCAGCGCTCCGGCCCATGCCAGCCTGTGCCACTCATCGTAAGGCGAAATCGCGTACACATAAATCTGCAGCGGCAGTGCAGCAATCGGCTCATTCAGCCGGAAGCTCCAGAACTGGTTGCCCAGGGCGGTAAACAGCAAAGGCGCGGTCTCACCCGCGACTCGCGCAAACGCCAACATGCAACCTGTAATAATCCCCGGAGCTGCGGTCTTCAGACTCACCGACAATACCGTCCGCCACTTTGGAACGCCTAGTCCCAGGGCCGCCTCGCGGATCGAGTGGGGCACGGTCGCAAGCATCTCTTCCGTTGTCCGGGTAATCGTCGGCACCATCATCACGGCAAGCGCGACACCTCCTGCGAATGCCGAGTAGTGGTGCTGTTGGATCACAATCAGCGAATAGATCGCCATCCCCATCACGATTGAAGGCACCCCATTCAACACGTCCGCCGTAAACCGCACAGCCGTTGCCAGCAATCTGCCTCTTCCAAACTCGGCAAGATAAACGCCCGCAGCGATCCCCACCGGAATCCCCATCAGACTCGCCATCCCAAGGATGACGCCCGAGCCGGCAATCGCGTTCGCCATACCGCCGCCCGGTTCGCCCACCGCCGCCGGAATATGGGTGAAGAACGCCAGGTTGAGTGAACTCGCACCTTTGTAAAGCAAGTAAGCCAGAATCGCCACGAGCGGCGCAACCACCAGCAGCGTACTGAGCACGGCAAGTGCCGTCACAAGGTGGTTGACGAAATACCGGCGCGCCGTATTCAACCGCACCCGCGTGGTAGACGCACGCACAGGAGAACGCAATGGGCTGTCGTCAGCGGGCGTCGGAGTATGGAATGGATTCGTGCTCATCCTAATTCGCCCTCGCCGGCGTACCGCGTGTAACCGCCCAAACCAGAGCGCGCGCAATCGCGTTCACCACAATCGTTACCAGGAACAGCGCCAGGCCGATCTCAATCAGCGCACTCAAATACATGTCGCCCGAAGCTTCGGCAAACTCACCCGCAATTACACTGGCCAGTGTATTCGCAGGGGCGAACAGGCTCTTAGAAATGTTCGGATGGTTGCCAATCACCATGGTCACAGCCATCGTCTCGCCCAGCGCCCGGCCCAGCCCCAGTATCACCGCGCCGACGATCCCAATCCGCGCGTTCCTCAGCACGCCGGTGCGGATCATCTCCCACCGCGTAGCGCCCAGCGCAAGAACCGCCTCGCGCTGCGACGTCGGAACCGCCAGCATGATGTCTCGCGTAATCGAAGAGATGATGGGCAGGATCATGATCGCCAGGATAATGCTCGCCGTCAGCAGCCCCACTCCAATGTTGAATCCTTCAAAGAAGCCGGTCCAGCCAAGGTATTTGGTCAAAAAGTCGCCGAGGTGGTCGCGCATCAGCGGCACCAGCACAAATACCGCCCACAGACCATAGACAACGCTAGGAATCGCCGCCAGCAACTCGGTCAGGAAAGAGATGGGAGCGCGCAACCGCTGCGGGCACAATTCACTTAGAAAGATTGCGACGCCCAGTGCAAGTGGAACCGCCATTGCCAGCGCAAGAAGCGAAGTCGCCACCGTGCCAAAGATAAATGGCAGAGCGCCAAAGTCCCCGGCAACCGGGTCCCAAGCCGAGTGCGTGAAGAAGCTAAAACCAAACTGATGCAGGCTCAGCTTCGACCGAAGGATCAGAATGGTCAAAATGAACAGCACGATGGCAAAAATGCTCAACGCACAGACCAGCATCAGCGCCGCAAACGTCCTGTCCGCAAACCCTCCGCTTCCGCGGGACCGCAGAAACGTGCGGACGACCGAAGGCGGTTTTTCCTCGCCCGCTGGCTGGGCGTCCGCCACGAAGTTCGTCACAGCCGGCACCGCTAGCGGCGCTGCGGATGAAATCGAATTCGGTTCGCGCTCAGTAGTCATGTTTGCAGCAGCCACGTAGTTTCCCTGATCGGATTCGCGACCACCAAACGGGGCTGGCCAAACCAGTGTGATTCTACGCGGACGACTCGCAGCATGCCCATCCACGCAACTTCAAAAGACTCGTCTTAGCAAGTCCG
>JALYIG010000297.1 GCA_030775885.1 Acidobacteriota bacterium
TAGCCGACGTGCCCGCGGGATAGAACTCCGGCTTCCATGTCGGATAAGCCCAGCCGGAAGTCCCCGCGTAAAGCCGCGTGGACGATTCGAAAGGCGAAAGTTGGGAGACGCGGGGCAAGGTTGAACCGCAATGTGACAGACTAAAAGATGTTTGGGGCGGCTAGTGGGTTTCGAACCCACGACATCCGCTGCCACAGAGCGGCGTTCTGCCACTGAACTATAGCCGCCGTATTCTGGCAATTATAGCATCGGGGCGGCGCAGGCGGATTGGCTGGGCATCTAACGAGGGAGCTAAATCGGCGAGTGGGCCAAATCTGCAAACGGGCCAAATCTGCGAGTGGGCCAAATCTGCAAACGGGCAAGGGATGAGGTGCTATGGAAGTGACCAGTAAGCCGGAGATCCTGTCCCCGCGTATGCGCAGGGGCAGCAATGCCTTCGACGACGAAAACCTCGACCTGCTGTCACACCTGCTGGATGACTGGTTCCGCATCCCCGGCACCTCGATTCGTTTCGGGCTGGATGGCATCGTGGGATTCATCCCAGGCATTGGCGACACGATCGGCGGCATCGCTTCGTGCATCATCATCGTTGCGGCGTGGATGCGCGGCGTGTCTTACGTCACTCTGGCGCGAATGCTGGCGAACTGGGGCATCGAAGTGCTGCTGGGAACAGTGCCGGTGCTGGGTAACCTGTTCGATATCGGCTGGAAGGCGAACCGGCGCAACTATGCGCTGCTGACGGGCAGCCTGGCCGATCCGCAGGGCGTCAAGCGCCGGAGTTGGCTTTTCTTTTCGCTGTTGTGCGTCGTCTTCGGGGTGCTGCTGGTGCTGCCGATGCTGCTGTTCGGCTGGATCTCTGTCGAGCTGATGCATGCACTCAATTCGCTGGGGGCACGTTAGCTGCCGGCGCGCGTGCGGTAAGATTGAGTGAGTCGGGGCGTAGCGCAGCCTGGTAGCGCATCTGCTTTGGGAGCAGAGGGTCGTCAGTTCGAATCTGACCGCCCCGACCAACGAATCAAACACTTATCACCCGCCGGATTATCGCTGAATATGGGGTGTAGCGAGAACCGTAGCAATGTCGGCTTTTAGAGGCGTAGGGCGACCTCATTCAAGCTGTGTCTGACGAACAGTTCGATTTTCGTGTTCGCCGCTGCTTTGGCACTCCCCGCTTCGGCTATCTCCACCAACATCGACTCCGCCAGCTTCGGCCTGGACCAACTCAGGCCCTGGAAATCGCGACTTCCAGTTCGCGGGCAGGGTCGATTTCTAAAGTACCGCTCCCAATTGCAGCCGTGATTGTGTGGGCAACTCGCCTTGCATCTGGGGACACCTACAGGAAAAAGACCCGGAGACGGTGTCTCCGGGTCAAGTACTGCAAAGGCGCTGTCTACAGCTAATTCAGCGCGATCAGGACGGGATCATCGACAAAACGCCCCGCCTCTTCAACTTGGGTCCGGACCCTTTTCTCAGCCTTGGTGACCGGCAAATCGATGTTGATGGAGCCCTGTTTCGAACGAATCTGACTCAGAAAATACTGGTTGCCGTACTTGTGGAACACCAGAACGTCGGCATGTTTTGGGTTGGCCTGATAGGCGCGGCCCATGGTGAGGAGATATGCGTTTTTGTCCCGGTTCGACAGAGCGAGCACATTGGCAGAATTAAATGGGGAGTTGATTCTGTAGGTCCCCGCAGGCAGGGTATGGTCTCGGACCGTGAAGTTGAACGGCACTGTAGCCTTGACCACCATTTCCTGGGCGGAGGACGAACCGGCGGCAGCGAGAGTGGATGCGAGGACGAGGACGATTGAGAGTATGCGGTTCATGGCGAATCTCCTTTTGAGTTATCTGTTCCGGGCCCCTTGAGTGCCCTGAATAGCTTTCTGTTCGGGGCCTTACGCGATGAGATATTGCACTCGCGGGGCCAAACCCGATCGCCGATTGCTGAGCGCCATAACTTTTGCCGCAGCCCTCGCGTTTCCATGGAGATAGAACAACGGACACAGGTGACGCCGACGGACTGCGAGGATTGACTGGGGTCCGAACGGTATCCGAACAGATACCGGGAGTAGCTGTTCGGCTCCAAGGCCCGGTCCAGACGAAGGCTGTGTTCGGCTCAGCTACACTGTGAGGCACCGGAGGCTCTGATGCAGGCTCGACTGCTTGCCATCTCGGGATCGCTGACAGGGACGACTCGAGCACTGGTTCAAGGCCAGCTTTCGATTGGCCGCGACGAGTCGAACGACGTCTGCCTGATGGATGCTGCAGTTTCGCGAAAGCACTGTAAAGTCCAGCAATCGGCCAAACAATATGAGGTCATTGATCTGGAAAGCCACAACGGAACGTTTTTGAATGGAGTTCCGATTCGGCGCAGGTTTATCGAACATGGCGACACACTTCGCATCGGAAGGTCCGAACTTGTGTTCCTGCTCCACGAAGGCGAAGTCGTGGTCGATTCCGGAATTCAACTGAGCGGTCCATCTTCGCTTGCCGAAATGAGTACGATTCGAATTGATAATCCGACTGTGTTTCCCACCTTCGGTGTCGAAGTCGGACGGATGGCTCGCGATCTAGCCGCGTTGTTTAAGATCAGCAATGTCATCAACTCAATCCGCGACTCTCAAGCCTTGCAACGCGAACTGCTGCGGCTGATCTTCGAAGTGATTCCCGCTGACGCCGGAGCCGTGGTCCTGTTGACCGATCCCGAGGAAGAGCCCGGCTCAATCTGCACCTGGAGCCGGTTGCACGGCGCCAATCAGCCGGTCGAGATTCAACGGCCGATCGTCCTACGGGCAATATGGGAACGTGCGGCGGTGGTTACGAGCGCAGCTTCCGATCAAGCTTCAGCTTCGGATTCCCGACCAGCGGAGAACGTGCTTTGCCTGCCCCTGGTGGCGATAGAAACTACGATCGGCGTCATCTATCTTGCTTCTCATGATCCAGCCTCACCGTTTCGCGAAGACCACATTCATTTCCTTGATTCGGTTTCACGGATTGCTGCGGTCACTATCGAAAACGTGTTGGCGCTGGACGCTCTACGTTCGGAGAACCGTCGTTTACAGGACGAGTTGAATCCAACTCGCAAACTGGTTGGCGAGAGCCGGCAGCTTCATCAGGTCGAAGAGTTCATCAACCGAGTTGCGCAAAGCGATTCGACGGTCCTGATTCGCGGAGAGAGTGGCACGGGCAAGGAAGTTGTCGCACGTGGAATCCATCAGAACGGCCCGCGCCGCGATCTGCCGTTTATTGCCATCAACTGTGCCGCGATTCCAGAGACTCTGCTCGAAAGTGAGCTGTTTGGACATGAGAAAGGAGCCTTCACCGGCGCAGTCGGACTGAGAAAAGGGAGGCTGGAGACGGCAGCGGAGGGCACATTGTTTCTCGACGAAATCGGAGAGCTGGCCCCGGTGATGCAGGCCAAGCTGCTACGCGTCTTGCAACAACGAGAGTTCGAACGAGTTGGAAGCTCTCACTCCATTCCGTTCAAAGCTCGCGTGCTGGCTGCGACCAACAAAAATCTCGAACAGGCAATTAAGTCAGGCGAGTTTCGACAGGATCTCTACTACCGGCTCAACGTGGTCTCCGTTACGGTGCCGCCTTTGCGTGAACACCGCGAGGATATTCCCTTACTGGCCCTGTATTTCGCCGCTGCCTATGCGGAGAAGAACCATCGGCCATTTACCGGTATTTCACCTGAGGCGCGGACTCTTTTGACGGGCTACAGCTGGCCGGGCAACGTTCGCGAACTGGAGAACGCGATCGAGCACGCCATCGTGCTCGGCCTGACGCGCGAGATTCTGCCGGAAGATCTTCCGGTCGGCATACTCGAGGAACAATCGGCCTCGGTTGGCGGAGCTCGCTATTACGAGGTTCTCAACGAGACAAAGAAGGACCTCATTTGCAACTCGTTACTAGAGGCAGAGGGGAAGGTCGCCGACGCAGCGAAACTGTTGGGCATTCATCCTAAGTACCTGCATAGGCTGATTCGAAATCTTGATTTGAAGTCTGGGACACACTGAGAAGGGATTATCCCGAAGGACTCCGATTGCCCAACTGATCTTCAAGGCTGCTCAGGCAATACGGTGTATGACGAGGACGCCGCTGCGGTTCCAGCTTCGTTCCGAGTGACCTCTACTCCGATGCCAATCCACGTGGACGTAAAACGGGCATATCGTACAAGTGACTTCGTGCACAGGCTGGTCCCGAGGGTGCGCTATGCGGTCTAGACCGAATTTGGTTGCAGCCTGAAATCTGGACAGATTGGGCACCCGCGCCGGACGGCTGAAATGCATAAGGGTGGGGGGCTCAGGTCAACGATGGCCGCTACAGATGCGCCTATGACGTACGCATGACGTACGAACGCGCGAACACCGCGCTCGCATTCTTCGATAAATCTATTTTTATGAGTAGTTTATGGTGGGCACAGCAGGATTCGAACCTACGACTTCCACCGTGTGAAGGTGGCACTCTACCGCTGAGTTATGCGCCCCGCACCATGTAGGACGCGCAAAGCATCCACAACACCGTACCTCAGTAGGATACACGCCCTGCCTTCAAGAGCAAAGTCGGCTCCAAGTCGCCTCAGAACCAGCCTCTGTGCCCCTTTGCACCGCGGGAAAGTGCCTTCGCCGCCAACTCCAAATGGCCTTCAGCACCCTGCTTGGAGACGTACAATAAGCAAGCCAGATGCCCTCTCGTCCCGAGAATCCGCCCGTTCGTTTTACCCCTGGAAGCAGCCATTCCGGCACCCCTCCCGGGCCGGAAGATCCCGGTCTGGACGCTGAAGAGACCGTTCAAGACGAAAATTCCCCCGATTTCGACGATTCCGCGCAACCTCACGAAGAAGACGGGGTTAGGAAGGATATGGCTTCGCTGGCGGTCAATCCGGGGATACTCGAAGGCGTCATGCCACCTTCGGTTGCGCAGGGTTCGGCGCACTTCGCAGAGATGGAAGATTCCGCCATCATGCTGGAGTTGAGCGCAGGCAACATGGCCGGCTTCGACTTCCTGATTCAGAAGTACCGTCGGCCTATCATCAATTTTATGTACCGCATGGTGCACAACCAGGCCGTCGCCGAAGAGCTTGCCCAGGAGGTCTTCCTCCGCGTTTACCGGTCCCGCGAGACGTACCGCGCCGAGGCCCGCTTCAGCACCTGGCTCTACCGCATCGCGACCAATCTTGGCGTCAACTACGCCCGCGACAACCGGCAGGAACGCACCGCATCGACCGTGTACCTCGACGAGGCGGACTCCGAGACGGGCACCACGCCAGATGTCGCCGACAGCACACCCAGCGCCGAGGCCGGGTTGCTCCGACGGGAGCGCCTCAACGCGATTCGTGAACACGTTATGGGACTGCCGGAACGCCAGCGCAGTGCAGTATTGATGCACAAGTACGAAGGTATGGATTACAAACAGATTGGTGACGTCCTCAAGCTCAGCGAGTCCGCCACCAAATCACTTTTGTTCCGCGCATATCAGACGCTGCGCGAGAAGTTGAAGGACTTTGTTTAGCACTAAACTTTGTTCGCCGACTCCCGTCAAAACATCGGGGAGCTGGGCAGTTCTGAAGAATGGATTGGCATAGCTCAATCGCTTCAAACAGCAAAACGCGCAATGCAGTTACAAGACGCGTCGACAAAGGGAAAGGAAGGACACAATGTTTAGCAAAACGATGAACTGCAAAATCTGCCAGGAAGAATTCTCCAATATTTTGTTCGACCCCGCTGCGCCGGAAAACGCCGCCGCCCGCGCACATATCGCTACGTGCGCCGCCTGCGCCCGCGAGCTCGCCGCCTTCGAGTCCACTATGTCGCTGCTGGACACCTGGGATGCTCCCGAGGTTTCGCCGTACTTCGATCAGAAGCTGGCGGTCCGTCTTCGCGAAGAACAGGAGTCCCCGGCTCCCGGATGGTTTGAGCAACTCAAGACCCGCCTGCTGCTGAACACCGGACGCCAGTTCCGTCCTGCCCTGGCCGGCGCAATGGCTCTGCTGCTGATCGTTGGAGGCGGCACCGTTGGCATCACAACCCGCTCCAAGCCGCCGGCGGCAACCGTCCACGACCTTCAGATCCTCGACAAAAATGAGCAGGCCCTCCAGCAGTTGGACCAAATGCTGCAGGAGACGTCGTCAACCGATAACAACACCGACGAACCGCCCGAGAGCTAAAGGAATGGGGGGCTCCGTCAGTATTTTCTTCGTTTTGGAGGGTAAAAATATTTTCCCAGTCCGGCCGGGTGGCAGTAGACTTCAGAGGCACCATCCGGGCCAATCTTCCAAATTCGATATTCGAACTAAAGTAACCGATTGTTGCAGCCGTTAGAAGTAGTGTCTTCATTATGAAATTGCTTCGTCCATTCCGGCTTTCTCCTGGCGCGGCGTTCGTCGCTCTGCTTGCGCTTGGGTCGGCGTTCGCCTCCGGGTTTGGACAGAAGATTCAGCAGCCGAAACCCAATCCGCCAGCCCAGCGTACCCAGCCTCAACCCTCCCTTCGGCCTGCGCCTCGTCCCGAGATCCGGACCGCCCCAACGCCAGAGGTTCGTTCCACTCCCGCCCCGGTCTTCCGATCGTCGCCTGGTCCCATCTTCCGCAATCCCAATCCCGGCATCGGGCCTCACATCGAGCAGTGGATGGAGAACCATAAGAATCTGCCGCCCGCAGAGCAGGAGCGCGCTCTGCAAACCCTGCCCGGTTTCAACGAGTTGCCTGGGCAGACCCAGCAGCGCTACCGCCAGCAACTGAGGGTGCTCAACAACATGAGCCCCGAGCAGCGCAGGCGTATCCTCAATGGCGTCGAGGGCCTCGAGCGCCTCTCCCCGCAACAACAGCAGCAGTGGGACCGCGCAGTCCAGCAGGTCCACGCGCTTCCGCCCCCACGCCGCGCCCTCATGATGACCGCCGTCCGCGATCTCCGTACCATGCCCGCCGATCAGCGCCAGCCGGTCATCGACTCGCCCGCATTCCAAAATCAATTTTCCCCTGAAGAACGCCAGACCATCCGCACCATCCTCACCGCGTACTAGCCCACCACCCGGAACTCCCCCTCCCGCGCCTACAGAGCCCTTTACTGCCGGAAGAAATTCTGTGCCAGGAATAGCACGTTTGCAGGCCTCTCCGCCAGCCGCCGCATAAAGTAGGGATACCACGCCGTCCCGAACGGAATATACACCCGTACGCCGAATCCATCGGCCGCCAACCGCCGCTGCAAGTCGCGCCTCACCCCGTACAGCATCTGAAATTCGAACGCGCTCTTCTCCACCCCATGCTCGCGCACAAAGCGCAGCATCGCTTCCACAATCGCTTCATCGTGGGTCGCTATTCCGCAGAACACGCCCGAAGTTGCCATCCGCTTCATCAACTTCACGTAGTTCGCATCTACGTCCGCC
>JALYIG010000298.1 GCA_030775885.1 Acidobacteriota bacterium
AACCAGCTCGAATCCATGCAACGCGCCCGCGCGCACAAGGACCAGGCCCAGCCTGCCACCGCCCCCACTGTCTAACCACAAGCTGTTGTCCTCCGCCTCAACCGCAGGACTCCAGCCTGTATCTCCGCCGTCACCCCCATCTCCACCGTGAACTTCCGTAAACTGAATGCATGGATAAGTTTGTTGTACGCGGCGGAAACCCGCTGCTGGGCACCATCAAAGTCTCCGGCGCAAAGAACTCCGCGCTCCCCTGCATGGCCGCCGCCATCCTCACCGAAGGCGAAGTCATCCTGGAAAACATCCCCCAGGTCCGCGACATCGAGACCGAGCGCAAGCTGCTCGTCTCCATGGGCGCCGAGGTCGAACTCGGCTACGGCCGTGCCCAGCATCGCACCCGCATCAAGTGCGGCATCCTCTCCGACCCGGTCGCCAAGTACGAGATCGTTAAAACGATGCGCGCCAGTTCACTGGTCCTCGGCCCGCTGATCGCCCGCACCGGTATTGCGCGCGTTGCCATGCCCGGAGGCTGCGCCATCGGTGGCCGTCCCATCGACCTTCACATCAAAGGCCTTGAAGCCATGGGCGCTACCATCACCCAGGACCACGGCTACCTCGAAGCGCGCAGCCCGAATCAGGGAACTGCGCGCCTCAAAGGCGCACACATCGTCTTCGACAAGATCACTGTCACCGGCACCGAAGACCTGCTGATGGCCGCCACCCTTGCCGAAGGAGAAACTATCTTCGAGAACTGTGCGCGAGAGCCAGAAGTAACCGACCTCGCCGCGCTGCTCAACGCCATGGGCGCGAAGATCGAAGGCGCGGGCACCTCCGTCATCCGAGTGCAGGGCGTAGCCAAACTCCACGGGGCAAAGCACCGCATCAACCCCGACCGCATCGAGGCGGGAACCTTCCTCATCGCCGGAGCCATCACCGGCGGCGACCTGAACGTCGATTGCTGCAACCCCGCCCACCTTGGCTCACTCATCGCCAAGCTTGAACAGTGCGGCATCCGGCTCGATGTCGGCCCAGAAAACATCCGGGTCCGCAGCGGCGGTTCACTGAAGGCAGCCGACATCTCCACCGAAGAGTATCCCGGCTTCCCCACCGACATGCAGGCCCAGTACATGGCGCTCGCCACCCAGGCCGAAGGCACCACCACGGTCACGGAAAACATCTTCGAGAATCGCTTCATGCATGTGCAGGAACTCAACCGCATGGGCGCGAACATCACTGTGCAAGGCCGCACCGCGACTGTTCGCGGTCCGAGTAAGCTCGAATCCGCCGCCGTCATGTGCTCCGACCTGCGCGCCTCCGCATCGCTGGTGCTCGCCGCGCTGGTCGCCGACGGCGAGACCATCCTCGACCGCGTCTACCACCTCGACCGGGGCTACGAGCACTTCGAAGAAAAACTCCGCGGCGTAGGCGCCCAGATCCGCCGCATGGGCGACGTCTTCGGCGGCAGCCGCAATCGCCGCGCCACCGACACCGAACCGACTCACGCGTAATCAACCGCCGCAGCTTGCATTACATTGGCATCCCGGCCATCGGCTCATGCTGCATCCCGTGCGCGTCGTCCATGCCGGTAGCCCATATCTTTTTCGGATCCGTCTCGTACGGATACACATGCACCATCCACCCAAATACGTGTTGCATGAACCTTCCGCCAGCAGCCCTGCATGCACTCGCAGTCGTAATCGAACCCAGCAGCCCGAACTTAGGATTCGTCCCCATAATCTGCTCGTCGTCAGCATCATCGCCACCATTCAGCGGCACACATAAATTGGTGTGCAAATGCCAGCGCGCAATCGAGAGCGGCACGCGGCGGTTCAGTTCGTCCTCGGGAACTTCGTACGGCGCCGTATACATCACTCCAACAAGCTTGTAGCCCTGCTTCTCTCCAGCCTTCGCCGGCACCTTTTCATACAGCAGCGAAGTCGGCCGCGAAGCATCGAAGTTCATCGTGTTGCGATACGAGTGCGAATAGTTTGTAAAGTGGTAGACGTTCTGCTTCACCTCAGGCAGAAAGATCGCGTACCCATCTTCCAGGGCCTTGTGATAGTCCTTGTACGGATCGGCAGCCTTGCGCGCCGCCGCCACAATCGCCGCCGCGCGCTCTTTATCTCCGGACTGCGGCGGACGCAGTGCAGTCATGTCCATATGCTCAGCCATCGCAGCGCCGTGATCCGCCGCACTTTTAGTTTGTGCACCGCCGGCAAGAGAGGTCGCTAACAAGACTGCCGCAACTGAAGCCGCAAAATAATTGTGTGGGAACAAGAGGCCTCCTTCTTCACTGACGCAGCTCGCACGCCAATGTCATCAACGTCGAATCAGCGCCAACTCACTGCAAGATGCCACCGCAACCCGGCCTGCATCGTCTTCTCCAGCACCTGCGCGTACTCCTGAAGCTCACTCAGTACCTGCGGCCCTTCCGTGCCTAGCTGCTGCGGATCGTTCTCCAGCGCCGCAAGCAGCGCCTTCACCGTAGCCAGCCCATCGCCCGGAGCGTACCACTGCGGAGGCGGCAGTCGGCGCATCAACTCAGGATTCCCGGCACCCTCTTCGATCAGCAGCGACATCGAATTCTCGTCCGCGGAGAAGAACTCGATCAGCGGTTTCACACCGAGCCCAAGCGCAACCCGCTCCAGCGCGTCGTCATGCCGCGCCAGCGCCCGCCCGTTGACGAAGATGTCGAAGCCGGGGTCTTCGCCCTCCACCACGATGTACATTGAAGCAGCCATCTTAGGCCACAGTATATCGTTACGCTCCGCCGAGTCCCAGTGCCGTTGGCTGTTCATCTGCCACCTGCGCCCGCAGCGCAACCACCACCGCGCCAACCGCAATCGCTACAGCCAGATCGAGCCGCAAAGTCATGAAAAACACAAAAAACAATCCGACCAGCGTCGATGCTATCCAAATCGCCAGCGGATGCAAACTGAATCCCGTCAAAGGCATTCGCACCAGCAGGTAGAACCACAGCCAGTAGGATCCCGCTGCCAGCAACACCTGGAAGAGAATCGGCAACGCCGCATCCCGCCAGTCCACCGGCTGCCACGCGCCGCGCTCCGAGACCACCGCCGAAACGCCGCTCACCCCAGCGCTCAACAGCAGGAATAATCCCGCAGTTGGCAGCACCGCCGCCCCGCCCAGTCGCTGCCGCGCAAACCACCACGTGAATACACCTGCAACGTTGACGAAAAAATGTACAAGCAACATCGGAACTTGATTCTCTTTGAGCGCATACGCACCGGTCGGAATCCACAGCAGAACAGCCCCAATCGCCGCTATGCTCGCAGCAACCAGCGTTCGAGGGACTTCGATGGAAACGATCCGCAGCGCCGACAGCAGTCCCAGCCACAGCGGCGCGGCCAGCGAAAGCAGAAACGCCACGCCCCAGCCCGTCTCATGGAGCCATGGACGAGGCCCATGCGAAGCAAGCGCTAAGACCAACAGCCGCGGCGCCAACAGCAGAATCACCGCCTCGCATTGCCGCAAGTTCGGCAGACGTTCCCTGCGAAGAAAGCTCGCCACCAGTAAGAGACTGCCTGCAAGGGACGAAGACAGCGCAACGCCAGTCAGCACCTGCCAGTGCATCGCCGACTCGAACGCCGGGGAAGCGAGTGTCGTCGCCGGCCCGAACATCAGCGCAAGCGCAACGAATGCAAGCACGACCTTGCGGGACAACTGACGCGCTGTGCCCGCGTTGGACTCCATCACTTCCACTCGTGCGGAGTCGCCCCAGCCGCCTTGCCGGAAGTAATCTCCAGGTACACCGTCTCCACATCCTGCTGCCGCAGATCCTGCCTGCTCACCGGGAACCACCACAAGTCCGGCTGAGGCAGATCAATCTTCATCTCCGCCGGCATTTTCCCCGCATCCGCCTGCGCCTTCACTGCCGCATACAGATCCACCAGAAACTTCTTCTGGCCCTGCAGAATTTCAATCCCGCCCGCATCTCCATGTCCCGGCAGCACGTTCATCGGACCCAGCGCAATCGCCTTGTCCAGAGCCTTCGGCCAATTCGCGATGAACGCATCCAGCATCTTATTCCGCGGCCCATTCACCGCCCCATCGCCGGTCGCCAGAATCTTCTCCCGCGGCAGCCACACGTATCCATCCCCAGGCGTATGCCCCCATCCGAGAAATAGAAAATCCACTTCGCGCGTGCCATCGTTCAGCGTCAGCCTATCGCCCGCAATCGACATCTGCGGCCGCTGCACATCCGTCTCGCCCGTCGCCTGCAGGTCCGGCCGCACCTTCAGCGAATTCCGCCACCGCGTCGGCTCCCAGCGATTCATCTCATCGCTCACGCCCTGGAACGCCATCGTCGTCGCACCCGCTGCCGTCCACACCGAATTGCCATACGCATGATCCCCATGCGCGTGCGTGTCGAATACGTACCGCACCGGCTTCTGTGAGAGCTGCTTTGTAATCGTGAGCAAGTCCTTCGCGCGCCCAGGATAATTGGCGTCGACAACGATCAGATAATCCTTCATCTCGATAACGACCGTGTTGCTATAGCCGTTCGTATCGCCCGTCAGAAACCAAACGCCAGGCGCAATCACGTGAGGCGCCGAACCCTGCGCCCACAGTGCCACTGGCAACACAACCACGCCCAGAAGAATAATCGCTGCCCGTCGAAAAAGCTTGGTCACCGCATCGCCCTCCGCATCAGTCATAAACTACCACCACATCAAATGAAAAGCCCGGCGCAAGGGCCGGGCTTTTTCACTTCATCAACTCATCCAACGACTAACGATTTCCGCCGCCGCCGCTCGGTGGGCCACCTGGGCCACCGGGACGCCGTCCGCCACCACCGCCGCCGCCGCGACGACGCCGTCCGCCAGGACCCCGATCGCCACCAGCACCGCCG
>JALYIG010000299.1 GCA_030775885.1 Acidobacteriota bacterium
CCGCCACAGATATCAGCGCGCACCCCAGCGCAATAATCGGCGCCAGCAGAAACAGAGGCCGCTCTACCGCCAGCGGCATCAGGTCTTCCTTCAGGAAAAGCTTGGCGCCGTCCACCAGCGGCTGCAACAGCCCAAACGGTCCCACCCGGCTCGGCCCCCAGCGGTTCTGCATCCGGCCCAGCAGCTTGCGCTCCAATAGTACGGTATACGCCACGCACATCAGCGTGATGACCAGCACCACCGCGACCTTGATCACACTCAGCAGCAGGAAGACTTCGAAGTTGGATAGCTTACTCAAGGTCTCTCTCTAATCAACTGCGGTCTGGTCGGTTTGCGGAGTTTTGCGCCGAATCTCGTTCTGTTGCAGATCGTTGAGCATCGCCGAGTAGCGCCCAAGCGTTCCCGAAGTAAACAGTGTGTCGTTGGCAGGCAGAACAAGGTCACGTCTATTAGATATCTGAACCAGCCCTGCCGTGTCTGTGACCGCCGTCGCCGCTGGTTCAAGATGCTGATCGTTGCCCGAAAGCAGTTGCAGCCGCAGCAGGCCATATCCCGGTACCAGCCGTTCAATCTCGTCAAGAATCGCATACGGATCGAACGGGCTCAGTCGCGGCTCCAGGTTGTTCGCCGTCAGCCATACAGCATGCCGGTCGGCCTCGCCCGACTGCGCCCCGCGCGTCTGCCCCATGTCCGCCCGCACTCCTGTACCGAACGGCACCAGCTTGCGCACATGCGCGCCCATCTTGTCCGCAATCCGCACCATCATCTCAAAATCCGTCCGCACGCCCGCACGGTCCGCAGCCTTCTTTACCTGCTGCAGATCGCCATAGCTGTTGGTCACGGACCCAGACTTTTCGTATAAATTAGCCGCCGGCAGCACCACATCGGCGAGCATCGCCGTCTCCGTCAGGAACATCTCCTGCACCACCACAAACGTGTCCTTCAGCGCGCTCGCGTCCACTCCATACCGCGCCACCGGATTCGACCCGACCACATACAGCGCGGACAAATTGCCCTTTGCGGCCGCGTCGAAAATCTCCAACATATCCAGCCCCGGTTCCGCCGGTGACTCATATTCTGTCGCGATCGTGCTCGCGCCCAATGGCGTATAGCCGGGAAGCATGTCCGGCAGCAGTCCCATGTCGGCCGCACCGCGCGAGTTCGCGTAATCCGCCAGCAGCGCAAACTTCGCACCCGGAATCGTCAGCCCAAAATCAATCAGCCGCTTCAACTCCGCACCGCGCAGCTCCGAGCCGATCAGGATAAGTAAATTCTCTTCAGCCTTCACCGCGTCGCGGAAACTTGTCAGCGCATTGCCATCCGCCGCCGCGCCGCTGCTCGAACCGTCATCGCCGCCAAGGTAGGCAGCCAGCGCTCCGTACCCAAACTCGGCCACGTGAAGAAACGCCTTAGCCTGTCGCCGCAGCTTGATCTCCGCCGTATTCGCGATATATAGTCTCGCGCCATGCAGCCGAACCGCCGTGCGCAGATTCCACGCCGTAGCAGGATTCTGATTCGTCGGATCACCGCCAACCATCAGCACTGCCTTCGCCGTTAGCGTGTCGCGCAACGACGCCGTGCGCCCTCCATTGCCCGCCAGAGCCTGCGCGAACGCAACATAATCCGCCGTACGATGGTGATCGATATTGTTTGTTCTCAGCACCGACCGCGCAAACTTCTGCAGCAGATAAGCCTCTTCATTCGTCAGCCGATTGCCGCCAACCACGCCGATGCTCTTGCCGCCGCGCGCATCCCGCAACCCACGAAACTTCTCGCCGACATAGCTCAGCGCTTCTTCCCAACTCACCGCCTTCATCTCGCCATTCGTCTGCCGCACCAGCGGCTGCGTAATCCGCTCCGCCGAGTTGGCAAAGTCGAACGCGTAACGTCCCTTGTTACACAAAAAGTCGCCGTTGATCCCCGACTTATCGCGGTTGTCCCCGCGCACAATCTCCGATCCATCCGAAGTCGACCGCACACCCAGCGTCGTCTTGCAACCGTCGCCGCAGTGCGTGCAAACCGTGGGAACGTGGTTCATCTCCCATGGCCGTGTCTTGTACCGATAGGTCCCGCTGGTCAGCGCGCCCACCGGACACGCATCGATACACATCCCGCACTGCTCGCAATCCACCTTGGCCAGATGATCAACAGTAAGGTGCGCCGGCACATTCGGCGCGATGATCGACGAAGCCCCGCGGTTTTCCACGCCCAGCGCAAACACGTCCATGCCCTCACCGCACATCCGCACGCAGCGATAGCACAGGATGCAGCGTGGCCGGTCGAAGTACACCACCGGCGACCACTGCTGCTCTTCGCGGTGGTTCTTCGGCTCCGCGTAAAAGCTGTCCGCCGCGCCATACTTGAAAGTCATGTCCTGCAATTCGCACTCGCCGCCCGCATCGCACACGGGGCAGTCCAACGGATGGTTCCCCAGCAGCAATTGCAGTGTCGCCTTGCGCGCCTGCACTACCTCCGGCGTATCCGTGAAGAACACCTGGCCCTCGGCCACCTGTGTGGTGCAGGCCGTCTGCAGCTTCGGCACCTTCTCCTGGCGCACCACACACATGCGGCACGCAGCCTGCAGGCTCAGCCCCGGGTAGTAGCAAAAGGCCGGAATCTCGATGCCCGCACCCTTGCACACCTCAATCAGCAGCGTGCCCGCCGGTGCGGTAATCTTCTTGCCATCTACGGTAATCGTTACGTCAGCCATCTTTCGATCCCTGTTCCTGCCGCGCTCAGTTATGGTGCGATTGCTTGAGCCTCTCCATCAAAATCTGCTGATCGGCGCTTCGTTGAGGATGAGTACTTCGCCAGGCAAACCACACCAGGACCACTGCCACTACCGCCAGCGCAAACACAACAAAATTACTCGGGCCTCCGCTACTCGGCCCTTCGCTCAATGTCCAGCCCCGACCAAATCATGCTCCGTAGTCATCACCGGAGTGCCGGCCTTTTTGCCGTCGATGTAATCCTCAAACTCTTTCCTGAACTTCTTCACAAACCCTAGCGTAGGCATTGCAGCCGCATCGCCCAGTGGGCAGAACGTCCGGCCCATCATGTTCTCGGCGAGATACTGCACGTTGTCGATGTCCTTCTTCTGCCCGCCGCCCTCATATACGCGCGTCAGCGTCTTCTTGATCCAGTCCGTGCCTTCGCGGCAGGGAATACACCACCCACAGCTCTCGTGCTGGTAGAACTTGATGACTCGCAGCGCAAACTCCACCATCGACACGGTCTCATCGAGCACCACAATCCCGCCCGACCCCAGCATCGTCCCAGCCTTCGCCAACTGGTCGAAGTCCAGCCCAACATCAATCTCATCCGCACGCAGCACCGGGCATGACGAGCCTCCCGGCACCACCGCCTTCAACTGCTTGCCGCCCTTGATCCCACCCGCAACTTCATAAATCGCCTTGCGCAGCGAGTAGCCCATCGGCAGCTCATACACGCCTGGCCGCTCTACATGCCCCGATATCCCGAACAGCCGTGTCCCGCCATTCCGCTCCGTGCCCAGTTTTGCGTAAGCCTCGCCGCCCATCAGCAAAATATGCGGCGCATTCGCAATCGTCTCCGCGTTATTGATAATCGTCGGCCCACCATACAGCCCAACCACAGCAGGGAAGGGAGGCCGAATCCGCGGAATCCCCCGCTTGCCTTCCAGCGACTCCATCAGCGCCGACTCTTCGCCCACCTCATACGCGCCCGCGCCTGTCTGCGTCACAATGTCGAAGTCGAGGCCCGACCCAAAGATGTTCTTCCCCAGAAAACCCTTCGCATACGCATCTGCGACCGCCTTCTCCACAATGTTCAGCAGGTAGCGATATTCGCCGCGCAGGTAGATGAACCCCATCTTCGAGCCCACTGCCATCCCCGCAATCATCGTGCCTTCAATCACTGAGTGAGGATCTTCGCGAAACAGAATGTGGTCCTTGCACGTGCCCGGCTCCGACTCGTCCCCATTCACCAGCACATACTTCGGCTTCGGCGAAGTCTTCGGCACAAAGCTCCACTTCATCCCCGTCGGAAATCCCGCGCCGCCACGCCCGCGCAGCCCACTCGCCTTCATCGTATTGATGATGAAGTTCGACATCTCCGCGCCCTGCGCAATCGCGCTCTGAACAGCCTTGTAGCCGTCCAACTCGACGTACTTGTCGATATCCGTCGCGCCCTGGCCAAACCGCCGCTTCAGCACGATCACTTCATCGGGATGGGACACAAGTCGCGGCATTATTTCCCATCCTTTTCTGTTGCCTTGGCCGAGTAGTCCGCCAAAATCTCATCCACCTTCGCCGGCGTCAGGTCCTCGTGGAAGTCATAATTCACCTGAATCGCCGGGGCCCAGCAGCAAGCCCCAATACACTCGACTTCTTCCAGCGAAAACTTCCCATCCGGCGTCGTCTGCTTGTGGCCAATACCCAGCTTCGATTTGCAGTGGTCCAGAATCTCGTATCCGCCCCGCAGCATGCAGCTGATATTCGTGCACACCTGAATGTTGTATTTGCCCGCCGGCTTCGTCCGCAACATGGAGTAGTAACTCAGCACCGACCGCACTTCCAGATCGAACAGGTCCAGCCTCTTCGCAATCTCCTGAATCACCGCTTCGGAGACATACCCCACCTCATCCTGCGCATACAGGAGCATCGGGATCAGTGCCGACCTCTGCATCGGGTAAATCGTCACCAGCTTGTCAAACCGCGCCGCAAGCTCCGGCGAAAATATCGAATTGGCTATCGCACTCATACTGATCCCTTACTGGCCACACAATCTGCTTGTCATTCTGAGCGGAGCGAAGAATCCCCGCATTTCGCCTTTGTTCTTGTCGTTGCTCGTTCCGGCCCTTACTGCATCAACTCCCGCGTAGTCCGTTCCGCCGCAAAATCCATCTCATCCATCTTACCGTCCAACTCGACTCGTCCATCCTCAGTCAGCGCGAACCTAACCTTACGTCCATCGCTCGATTCCATCGCCTCATGCGTAAACCGATTCCACTTCGCATCGACCCGCACCACAATCTCATCCTCGCCAAACTCAATCACCGCAAACCGATTGCTATTCAACCCATGAGCCGCCGCATAAGACCGCAGCATCGAAGCCCACGAAATCCAAAGCTCAGTCTGGAGCAAAGCGTTCAAATCAATTCTTCGCTTCCAAACGCTTTCGAAAAGCGCTGACACAAGCCGCAGTCCGATACTCTGGCGCGACGATAATTTTGTTTGCGTTCTTCGATTCGAATGCCTCTTCCGTATGACCCTTCACGTAAACGTCCATCACAATGAACGAGACGTTGCCCAAAATATCCATGCCATATTTATGGCTAAAAACAACGACAAGGTCAGCGACCTCTCGTTGATTGACCGTCGTGAATCGGCCCCACTTTACAAATTGTTCATTCGCAGCTTCTAGAAGGTGACGGTCGCCTGTTTCGTTTACCAGAAATATGGTTTGTGCTGAGAGAGCTTCTGGTGCAAGTTGAGCTTTCGGTTTGGCCATCGCGGGAATACAGAACACAGCCGTCAGAAGAAGGGCCGGTGCCAGCCGGTTCTCAAATCGTCCCATACCGCACAGACTCATCGATCAATCTCCCCCAGCACAATATCAATACTCCCGATCACCGCCACAACATCCGCCAGCAGCCGTCCCTTGCACATAGTCTCCAAAGCCTGCAGCGTAGCGAACGAAGGATTCCGCATATGCACTCGGTAAGGCTTGGCCGTCCCGTCGGAAACAACGTAATACCCCATCTCGCCTCGTGGGCTCTCGACCGCCTGATAAACCTCGCCCGCCGGAACCGCAAAACCCTCAGTCACGATCTTGAAGTGGTGGATCAGCGACTCCATCTGCGTCTTCATCTGCTCCCGATCCGGCAGCACAATCTTCGGAGCATCCGCCACAATCCGCCCCGTCGGCATTCCCGCGAGCATATCCATCGCCTGCTGGCATATCTTCACCGACTCCCGCATCTCCAGCAGCCGCACCGTATAACGCGCCCAAACATCGCCCACCGTAGACGTAGGCACATCAAACTTGAATTTCTCATAGCCCGAGTAAGGCATATCCCGGCGCAAGTCCCAGTCAACCCCCGAAGCCCGCAACGGCGGCCCGGTCACGCCCAGCGCAACAGCATCCGCACCCGACAACGTCCCCACACCCTGCAGCCGCCCAATCCATATCGGATTCCCGGTCAGCAGGCTCTCATACTGGTCAATCCGCCCCGGCATAATGTCCAGGAAGTTCTGAACCTGCTCGCGGAATTCCATCGGCGGTTCCAGCGCCAGCCCGCCAATCCGGAAGTAGCTGGTCATCATCCGCTGACCGCTCAGCGCCTCGTAGATCCGCAGAATGTCCTCGCGCTCCCGCCAGCAGTACAGGAACATCGTCAGCGCGCCAATATCCATCGCGTGCGTTCCGAGCCAAACCAGGTGGCTCTGGATCCGCGTCAGTTCATTCAGCAGAACCCGCAAAATCTGCGCCCGCTCCGGAATCTCGAGCTCCAGCAGCTTCTCCACCGCCAGGCAGTACGCCAGGTTGTTGGTCATCGGGCATAGATAGTCGATGCGGTCGGTCAGCGGCACCACCTGCTGATAGAACTTCGCCTCGCACGTCTTCTCGATCCCTGTATGCAGGTAGCCGATATCCGGCGCCAGCGCCACAATCGCCTCACCGTCAATCTCCAACACCAGCCTAAGCACGCCATGCGTCGACGGATGCTGCGGCCCCATGTTTAGCACCATCGTGTGCTCGCCCGTACCCGCGTTGCCATGCTGGCGCGCGTTCTCAATGACGTCTTCAACGCCCGGGGTGATCATGTCTGGTGCTTCAATAGGTGCCATCTCAGTAAGCCTTTGTTCTTCCTCGAACCACGAACCACGAACCTCGAACCTCGTTCCTACCTGTAGCCTTCCACCGGATAGTCCTTCCGCAGCGGATGACCCTCCCAGTTCTCAGGCATCATAATCCGCGTCAACCGAGGATGGCCGCCAAAGTGGATGCCGAAAAGATCAAACACTTCGCGCTCATAAAAATTAGCCGAAGGCCAAACCTGCGTGATCGAATCGAGCGCCAGATCCGTCGAATCGAGCCGCACCGCCAGCCGAACCCGTTGCTTCAAACTGTGCGAAAGGATGTGATACGAAAGCTGAAACCGAGGCTCCTGCGGATACCAGTCCACCGCCGTCACGTCCTCGAAAAAGTTATACCCGGCCGCCTGCACCGCCCGGCATGCCGCGACGATCGATTCTTTCGCAACCGTAATGGTCAGTTCCTGGCGATCCCACTTCGCATCCGTCGCCAGCTCCGCCAGCGCCTTCACCGCGGAATTCTCGGCCATCGCCTCAAACACAGCGGTCTTGCCCTTTAGCGCAACCTTCGGATCGTAAGGCCTGCCCGCCGCGTCCGGCCCACCAGCATTCGCCGAGGGTGCCTGTACCGGAAGGGGATTCGGTGTGCTGCCCATTACAAATCTCCCTTATCGTTCGACCAGTTCAAAATGCCCTTTTTCCAGACATAGAACAGTCCCACGCCAACGAAGCCGAGGTACACCAGCATCTCCCAGAAGCCAAACATCTTTGATCCCGTAATCCCCGGCAACCGCCGAAAGATGACCGCCCAGGGCAGCATGAAAACCGCCTCCACATCAAACAAGATGAACAGCATCGCCACCATGTAGAAGCGCACCGAAAAACGCCCGCGCGCATCGCCCACCGGGTCCATGCCGCACTCATAAGCGCCCAGTTTGGTGCGCGAATTCTTGTGCTTGCCAATAAAGAAGGAGGCGCCAACCATGCCCCCGGCAACGCCCAGCGCAGCCAGTATCTGCAGCGCCAGCGGCAGGTAATTCCAGATGTAGGGGTAACTCGTCATGGGTCATCTTTGACTCTAGAAGTGACTTCGTCAAGAGTCAAGCAAACCGCCCCCTTGAACACCACTCAAGTGACCGTCATCACCATTTCATATCTGTCATTCTGAGCGCAGCGAAGAATCCCCGTATTTTGTTTCGCATAGCCAATAAAGCCCAACCGCCGCGAATCTCTCTGTGTTCTCTGTCCCTCCGTGAAGCCTGTGATTCGCTCTTGCATTGGCTTACGGCAACAACCCCGCATACCACTCCACAATCCGCCCCCCAAACACCGCCGCAATCAATCCACCCGCCGCGATAAAACTCCCCAAGGGCAACCTCGACTCAGCCCCAGCCCGCCCCCGGGCCATCAATCCAATTCCATAAACACTAGCCGCCACCACCCCCACAAACAGCGCCAGCAGCGCCTCCCCAAATCCCAAAAACGCCGCAATCATCGCAAGCAGCTTCACATCCCCCATCCCCATCCCGTCCCGTTTCCGCAGAGCCTTATATCCCCACCGCACCAGTAGCAAAATCAGCGCCGCTCCAACAATCGCCGCCACCCGCCCCAGCACCATCGCCTCAGTCCCAGTCAAAAGGACGTTACCGTGTGCCGTGGAACTCCCCGGACTCGACATCCGCAACTGGTGCTCTACGCTTGGCACGATGTCGCCCTCACCCGGTGCGAGAAACGCCGCCCGCACACAAACCAGCACAAACCCAACCCCAATCCCGGTCAGCGTAAAAGCATCCGGCAGCCTCTGCGTCTGCCAATCCATCACCATCAACCCAATCAACAGAAACCCAAGGATGCCAATAGAAACTGCAGCAAGAATGATCGGCCCGCTGTACTGGAACGACGCAACGATGTCGTGATTGATGTCAGGAAATAGGGCCACCCATACCATGTACGAAGGGCGTATAAACCACAACCCCACCGCCCACTCCACCGCCGGATACCGCCACGAAATCCCCGCCCCACAATCCCGGCACCGC
>JALYIG010000300.1 GCA_030775885.1 Acidobacteriota bacterium
AGTCCGCCAAGTCCTGTCTGCCAGACAGCCAGGCGAGCACCCTCCGGAGGGTCCGATTTTCCAGGCGACACGCTGCTATCTTTCTGCCTGTAGACGCCGATGCACCAGCCGAGCATGTCGTCCCCCACAAAAAACAAGTCTACGCTTCAGATTGTCTTCAATCGCCGTGACGTCGGGCGGACGGCAAGTTCGACTTCAAGAACCCTGCTCTAACGCTGATTCGAACCGCCCGCATGTTGGGCAAGTTCGAGCTCGCGGCCCATCTACAGCGCCTCCTGGCGGATGGGTCACCATTCGCCAAGTTGTCCGGTCACCGGCGGAGCCAAGCCGATCATGCGGAGTTCGGCGGGGACTCGTACGCCTCGCACAAGACAGGCTCGTTGTCGCCGATGTTTCCCACACGGTGGTCGACGGGAAAGCTATTCAGTCTCCCGGGCGTCGTAAGGCCGGAGGTGGTCCACTGGCGGGCGTTTGGGTCGTCTCGCGTTAGCCATCGGTCGTAATCGGACGGCTTTAGGATGATCGGCATTCGATCATGAAGCATCGCCGTCAGCTCGCTTGGGTCCGTGGTGATGATCGCGAAGGACTGCAGCCAGCCACCGTCGGGCTCCTTCCGTGCGTCTGAAAGGCTCGCCGCTGCGCATTGCGAACGCGTACGGCTGCTTGGTCTTCGCGTTCAGCGTCTTTTACTCATAGAAGTCGTCTGCCGGGAACTGCGACGTTGGAAGGGTCCGCGCCACATCGGCTTACTCGTGAGGGTCAGCCACAGGGGGTCCACAACATTGTGATATGGCCGACACAGGGTGTACGCTTTTGCCATCCCATATGCCTAATGCATTAAAGAGAATTCTCGTGGTGGCGCGGGACCCGATGTTGAAGCTCACCCGTGCCAAAATCCTTCAGGTGGCGGGCTATGAGGTAGCGGCGGTTGAAACACACGAGGAAGCGGTAATGCGCCTTGAAGCCGAGCGCTTTGACCTTGTTCTGGTAGGAATCAAGGATAGGCATGAGGCGAAGGGAGTCGACGCGGAAGTACGAGATCGGCACCCTTCGCTTCCGATACTGAAGATTGCTTCATTCCCTGATCAACTTGAAGCCAATCAACAACCCACTTGGATCACGGATTCTGTTCCGCACAACGTCGTCAAAGCAGTGCGCGAGTTGATTGGAGACTAGTACGGTGCGGTCCCGGCACTTAGGGGGATTGGTTGCCGTCGGGCAACATGTCCGTAAGGAGCTCCGATAACAGTGCGTCCGATTGGTCGGCGTACTTTATGACTCGATGGGGATCGGACGCGTCCATTTTTATTAGGTAGATAAGGTTTTGTAACGCGTCGAGTTTGTTTATTGCTCTGTGCTTTTCGTTGTCGTTGATGAACATGAGATTCGGCACACCCGTAGAGTCCATTTGGCAAATTCCTCGGCGGACGTCTTAGCACTACAGTGCAACAGAGAATATTCTACAAGGTCATTCTTTTGTGTTAATTACACGACGGATGAGTAACCAAAAAGTTGCCCCCAATCCAAGCGGCTGAACAGTGGACGCTGGCCCCGGGTTTTACTCTTCCCGGACATCAATCGCATAGCGCCGGTGCCGTTTCTTCCCGATCGCACTCAGGATGATTCGGAGCGACTTAGCGTTGCGTCCCTGCCTGCCGATGATCTTTCCGACGTCATCCGGATGAACGTCGATGGAGAAGCTTGCACACTCTTCTGCAGCTTGCGTCTTGATGACTACAACCAACGCATCGCACTCTCCACATGGGCGTGCGGAGATAACCGTAGCGAGCCAAGGACCTGAGAGTTTGTGATAGCCATTACCTAAGTTTGCTGTACTGCTCGTCCGTCAGGTGGACACTCGCTGCCCCGACTCCAAGCCCGGACGCTACGATCGAACTCAGCGAGGGTGGCGTCCTCTGGATTGCAACGGATCATAAAGCGACGAAGTCCGTCCAGCGTGGCGAACTGGTAGTAACGCGTGACCGGCCCGATCCCCGTCCTGCAGTCCGCTTCGATGAAATGGACGTGCCACCAGTTGCCATATCGATCAAAGTTCAACATCACGCGAGGCATGGGTTTACCAACTGCCCTTGCGTTTCCGCGTGACCGATACCTGTTGCTGTTGAAGATGGCTGTCGGGAAAGCCGAGGTAGACCTCACTCGGTCGGTACCGGCAAAGCTCCCCACACAGTGTGCATTGCGCAACGATGTTGTCGCGGGGGAATTCCTTACACCCTGCCGGGATGCTCCGCGTGCATTTCTTGGACGACACCACGTAGGTGGTTGGCTTCACCGCTCCCTGTTGGCAGTAGTGCGTTGACATAAGAAGACTAGGAGAACATAAAGCGAAACGCATCCACATTCCCGGGCTGGCCTGTGGAATCGGGATGCCGGTCTCCTGGCGCTTGCTTGGCTACGCCTACTGGACCAAGGGTTTCTACCGTTCGAAGAAGCCCGTCTCCTCGCCACTTCCATCATCTCCCGGAGTAGCTGCTCGGCCAGGATCGCCCCGTCTCGTCAACGACTTGAATGGATTTTTGCTGCGCTGGACTCGGGAGCTTGCATGGTGGGGGGAACTTCCAGATAGTGGACGTCGCCCGGACCACGATCACCGCCACTTAAGTGGGTTATGTAGCGGCGTCATCTATACGTTACGTGCGGCGAAGGTCGAAGCCGTCCGAGGCTGTCCGGAGCTTTATTGGGTACATCTATGGGTACGAGTTTTGATATGTGGTGCAAGTCGTTTACTTGCAGCAATAACCACTCCTACCTCAGGAGCCATAAAATTCAACAACATGCCAGGAGAGCACAAGCTGAACGCAAACCCCAGTGCCGCCCAAAGTTTTACATTGCCGCGCCTTCGATTGGGAAATTCTTCCCGATAAGAAACAAGGCGCTCGCCAACCGGCGGTCTCGCAGAATTCCGGTTAAGATCTGAGGCTTATCATGGTCGTCAGCTTGCTGACTCTCCCTCGCCAAATCTCCATCGGCAAGAATTAGGCAGTATCTGAACGTTCGGAGACGTCAAAACACCTCCCGTCCACAATTTCAATTGACACCCAAATCTTGCGGGAGAGCCGTGCCTGCTGAGCAACCCGCGCGACTCCAGCTCCTTCAATCCGGACTATCGCTCCGTCCACCAGCCGGGCGATCACCTGGGTCTCCGAACGCTCTAACGGATAAGACTTGACCATTACTGTCCGGATGTAATTTTGGCGAGGCTGAGCGGCTTTATCGCCTCATTAACTCTGCGACGTTCTGGATTCTTGCCGCCAGCTCCTGTCGAATCTGTTTCGCCTCTTTCAGTAAGGAATCCGTGTCATCACCAGGTTTGTACGGAAAGATGATCAGCAGTGCCCCTATGGTCCGGCGCGCTGAATCACGCAGGGTAAGCTCCCCGGAATATCTCATTCCGCTGGGCAGTACGTGCACGTTGTGTTTGCCTGACCGAATCATCTGAAGGTCCGACTCATCGGACAATTGCCCAACTCGTCCGAAGGTGGAGGCGAGGATGAGGTTGTCGGTTCGACCGGGCGGTGTGACGTGCAAAGCGACCCCGGCCACCCGAGGATGCATGAGTAGCACTTCCTCGACAAGCAACTGTGCGTAATAGCGACCCACAAGTGTCGGGTCGAGTGGGTAGTTCTCGGTCAGGCTTCCTTTGTTGAGTAGACGACGGCTTACTTCATCCCGGAGATTGACAGCGCGTGCCATCAGAGCGGCTTTGTCGTCACCGTCGGCATAGGCGTATGCAACGGTGATCAGACCTATGGTAAGGCCCAGATTGTCGTGGAGGGGCAGACCAAAGTTACAGCGGTTGCCGGCCTTGGTCACTAGGGATTCTGGCTGTTCTGTCTCGACGATTTTCAAATCTCCGGCGTCATCCGGTTTGCCGATGCGGCCGAAGTTCGACGCTAAGATGACGCTTGCGGCACCGTCGGTTGGCTTGGCATGAAGACCTAGCACGAGGATGTCGTGGTGCGCGGAAAGCGTCTCGTCGACCACGTGCTGGCCGTAGGTGTTCTGAGAAAAATGGGGATCGTAAGGGAATGGGTCAAATAGGTTGAAAGAGTCGAGCGTTCTTCCTCGCAGATCGTTGCGGATGGATTCTGCTTCCGCCCTTTGCTGCGCGGCTGTAAGTCCGGTCGAACGGGGGAACGTCACCTTTATCTCCCCCGCCGCGGTGCTGGTGACATCCTGCAATGTCAGATCGAGCGACCTCTTTCCCGTCTTTCCCCATGACAAGATTTGCGCGCCAGATTGATCTAGCTTCGGCAGCCGGACCTCCAACCCACTGATGCCCGGGTGCTTCGCTGAGGCTTCTTCAAGTAGATGCTGACCGTAGGTCAACTTCTCTGTTTGGGCCTCCAAAACGGTCACGCCGGATAGCATGAGGCTGACTGCCGCGAGCAGGCTAGGGAGCATAAACCGGTCTAACTTCATCATTGGTATTTAGTGAATCCTTTACGGCCTACCTGCGGGTTATCGCACCTTTTCCATCGAGGATTGCACATCCTTCTCGGGCAAAGGCATCAGGCAGGTTCGGGCCACTTCACGCTGGCCTTCCTGACTGAGCGCGACTCTAACAAACTCTCGCGCGAGTGGATCAGGGGCAATGTTTGGCGTCGCACGAAGGTAAAGATAGATGTACCTGCTTAGCGGATACGCGCGCGTGCGGACTTCGTCAAAGGTTCCGGTTGCGAAGGGACCTGCTTCTGTATAGGCCAGAGGAACGCTCTTCGCTTTTGGATCGCGCATCTCCGCTGGATGGGCACGATCCAGGCTTGCGCCGGGACCGCGATTGCCCACCACCAAAGCATAACGATCTGCGCTGGTAGCGCCAGGATGGTCGTATAGAGAAAGAACGGTATCCTTGAACTCCCCATCCTGCATGACGTAGAGTTTTAGAAAGTTTGGCACGCCGTCCGGCATCTTTGGCAGGTAGACATGAATGGGTTTATCCGCCCATTCTCCACTGACGCCTAACTGGCCCCATCGCGTAATGTCCTCCTTGTTGCCTGCCCTTCGCGTCTTGGAAAGGATGGCATCCAGTTGCGGCATGGTAATTCCTTTGACTGGATTGTCCTGGTTTACCAACACTACCTCGCTGGGTACGCATTCGTGGAGCACAGAGCTGTAACCACCGCTAGCTACCGGAATGCCAATTTGGTCCATGCCCATGTGATCTTTCAGGAAATCCCGTTCGAAGGGCATGAACTCGCGTGTGACCAAAGTGACCGTGGATACACCCTCGATAAGTTCTCCGAACGCTGCCGTGGAACCCCACCCTGCAACGTGAAGGCGGACATTCGGATGCGCGCGTTGAAAAATCGCTGCCCACTGTTCGAGCAAAGTGGGCGCGAATCCACCGCCCACATATAGATCACCTTTCAGTGGAGGTACCGGATCGTAGCCCGGGATGCCAGGATCAACTGGGGTACGCTGGCCGTCCGGACGCTGTGGCGCTGCGCTAGGGAATCCCTGGCCTAATGCTCGGGGTTTAGCAACCAATAGAAACGAACACAGCAGGCCTGCAAGAAGAGCGGCCATGCAAGAGTGAACTGTTCCCTTTGCCGCCAACTGCGAAGTCTTTCTGCAAATCTGCATGAGGTTCCTCGAAATCCGTAGAAGAAAGCGGCGTCATGCTCAGAACATCAGCTTAAGACCGAACTGGATTTGCCGCGCTGTGGTCGAGGTCTGCTTCAGACCTCCCGCTGTAGAAACGGTAGAGAATTTTGCGGCCGCTCCGTTGCCACTGCTACCGTATAGCGTCGCCGACGTTCGGTCGGGCACGCTGTAGTTCGCGTGGTTTAAGACGTTGAACAGTTCAGCCCGAAACTCCGCGTGAAAACGCTCTCCAAAATGTGTGTCTTTCGCCGCAGAAAAGTCCAGAACACTTACACCTGGACCGATGGCTTCGTTCCTGCCTCCACTTCCTAACCGGTTCGGCACGGCCGGCGCTGCAAAACATTCTGTGCGAATGTAGTGCGCTACATTACGCGGATTTACGGGATGCTCACATCCTGGCAGGTTCGTCCTGTCCGGAAAATCCAACGCAGATGAATTCAGAAATCCTAATGGATCACCACTAATGATAGGTGTAAAAGGAATACCGTTTGCGGCTTTGTAAATACCACCGACTTGCCAACCGCCGCCAAGTTTCCCCACAACACTCCCTGCGTCGTGCGGTTGAGGTAACTGGTAAAGAAAATTGAGCACGAAGTTATTGCGCACATCGAAGTCGGATAATCCATGGAACACGGACGTGTAGTAGGGAATCAGCGTGGTGATCGAGTTGTAAAAATCACCGCCAGTCGCCGTTGACCCGATATCGAGGCTCTTGGACCACGTATAGGCAGCCCCAACGCGCAACCCAGCCACCTGGCGCTGCACATTGAGGTTCAGTCCGTGATACGTGTTGCTTCCAGACCAATTCAGGTAGTTGATGGTTCCAGCAGCCGAATTCACGCGGTTCGCGGGACTCGCCACTGCGGGCCACAGAAGACCTTGCGGCGTCAGCGTGGGCGGCACAATGTTGGCGTCATTGGCGCGGAAGGGTTGATGTACGCCATGTTGTCCGGCATAGCCAAGCAGGAATACCAAGTGCAGCGGCATCTCCTGTTGCACCGAAAGATTCCACTGCTCGATGTACGATTCCTTCGGATGAGTTTCTATTGAGCTATACCTCAGCGTCGCTGGAGTGAGCTGGGAGTATGCACCTTTCGGAAAGCTTCCCACTGTTGGGGGCGCAACGCTGCCGGATTGAAAAAATGGGGCTGAGTTCACCGCCAGGAGGGTCAACTCATAGGTTAAGGGCAACGCATCATAGATCCCGGCACCTCCACGCACCGAAGTTTTTCCTGCTCCGAAGGGATCCCAGGCGAAACCCAACCGCGGAGAAATTCCCTTGAGCGTTGAGTTATCGTAGAACGGACCACCGATGCGGGGAGCCGTGTCAGACACATTCACCAGATTCGAAAGGTGATTGTATTTTTCAGAGGGGACGGTAGAGACTTCGTAACGAGCTCCAAGGTTTAAGGTTAACTTTTTGTTCATCCGAAAATCGTCCTGAATATAAACCCCCGGCACCCATTGACGCAGATACACTCGCGGACTCGGACCTTGAAACGATGCCGCGAAACTTGTCGGTATATTTGTCTCAAACGATTTCAGGCCACCGAAAACAAATGTACCGCCGGGTGCATTCTGCGTGGCGATTGCAAATTGGATATATTCCCCAGATCCGCCGAATCTAAGCGTGTGCCGTCCCCGCAGCCAAGTCAGGTCTTCGCTGGCTTGATAGCTGTTGTAGTAATAATCCGTCTCCGCAATGGACCCCAAACCACCGGTGACAGTTGTCACGCCGCTCCCAACCTGGAAATTGCCGACCGTGCCGCCAGGTACAAATCCCAGCGAAGTATCGGCAGCACGAGGATCTATTACGCCGGCAGGTATCTGCGACTGCACCACGGACCGGTTGTAACCAATGCGGGCCACGTTCACCAGGTTCGATCCGAAGGTATGGGTCTCCTCCGCTGATGCAGTTCTTCTTTGAGCTTTCTGCGCCTGCTTTGTGAAGTTAGTAGCATCTGGACTCGTCAAATCCGAGATCGTCTGTAGATAAGTCGCGTGGAATTGATCCTGAACACTCAGCACCTGATCGAAGCGACCGGTGTAGAAATTGTCATTAATCGACTGTTTTCCTGAAAAAGTGCTCTTGCCAGTGTCACCCACCTCCGTGCCTGGATCTGGCAAGGCATACAAAGCCAGGTAAGGAACAATCTCAGGCTTCACCGTCACTTTGGCCGCTACAAGATTTCCCGTACGCGCATTGTTGGAAGGGACGGTAATCGTTGTCGTCGTCGTAAGTCGCTGGCGGAAGCCTTCATAGTTGAAGAAGAAGAAGGTTCGATTCTTTCCGCTGTAGAGGTGCGGAATGGAAATAGGTCCGCCGATGGTACCGCCGAATTGATTGCGCTTGAAGGGAGGCGGCGTAGCACCAGCCGGGTCAAAGTAATTTCGTGCATCAAGCGCGCTGTTACGGATAAATTCAAAAGCGGATCCGTGAAATGCGTTCTGTCCGGAACGTGTAATTGCATTGATGACGCCACCAGACGTACGCTCATAGTCTGCAGAGGGAGCTCCCGTCACCACCGAAAATTCCTGAACTGCATCCACGCCCAGCGCCAACCCCGCGGCATTGCTTGGACCGCCGCCAGAATAGTCATTCACAATGACACCATCGAGTCGGTAAACGTTCTGAGAGGCGCGGTTGCCGCCGATCGTCACTTGCGTTCCAAACCCCCGGCTCGCGCGCACGCTGGTTCCACTCGCCTGTTGCGCATCGATGGTGTGAACACCGGGCTCCAGCGCCGCTAGCTGTGTCCAGTCTCGCCCGTTCAATGGCAGTTCCCGTACTGTCTTGCCATTGACTACGTTTCCGAGTGTTGCGGACCCTAACTCGACCGATACCTTGTCCGTCTGCACGTCAATTTGGGTGGCGACACTCCCTACCTTGAGCGCGTAATCCTCCACCAGCTGGTCGCCAATCTGCACCAATACTTCTCTACTCTCGGCCGTACCGAAGCCAGGTGCGGAAATAGTGATGGTATAAGTTCCCGGCTGAAGGTTGGGTACGGTGAACTCGCCGGCGGTATTCGTATAGGCAGTTCGTATTTCACCTTTGGTGTTATTGGTGACAGTAGCGGTTGCATGTGCAATTCTTAAGCCGGTGGAGTCGGTCACGTTTCCCGTGATACTTCCGCCCGTGCCTTGTGCACTCACTGCAACACTTGCTGCGAAAAAGAACATCATCGTGATGATGGCAGACAATGAACGTTGCTTCATACCCATTCGTCGGCTCCAGGCTTCCCCGAAAGAGTGTTTGTCAGGCAGTCGTGACTGAGCTCAGCTTAGGCCGAAGAGCGAGAAATGTTCGCTCCGCAATTCGAGGCACTGACTTGCACAAATTTCGGATCGGAAAAATTTCTAAGCTCATTCCTAGCGAGAATTTATTGAGTGTGGATGAAAAGACTTTCATAAGATTTATGTGTAACAGCAGGATTAAAATCTCTTTATGAAATAGTTCGGCGCACGCTTCATGAGTACAGCTATGATTGCTCCCGTCGGTCATTGATGGCTTGCCTCCCGTACGCGTTTTCACCAGGCATCAGAGTGGTACGCCTCCAAAACTGCCAGTATCCATGCATCGCGACTTTCACTTCTCGGAGGTTGGCGCTTGAACCATTCCTGCAGTTTGTTATTTCTGATCCTGATCGCAACCGCATGTTCGGCCCAAGAACCGGAGTTCAAGGAAACCCTTGTGGCGCCGGTTGATCCTCACATCCGCTCTTATCAAAAACCTCGCGTCTGTCCTGCCGGCACCATCCGCATTCTTGGTGCGGAGACCATGAAAGCAACGACGCTCAAATGGACCGAGGATTTCGCAGCGATGTGCCCGAGCGTGCGTTTCGTGGTGAAGTCGGGCGCGCTCGACGTCATGCCTGCGCTCATGGACGGTTCAGCGGATATGGCCCCGCTGGCTCGCGAGCCACTCGACACAGAAGAGGCGGCATTCGAAAAACAGTTCGGATACAAACCATTTGGAATCGAGGTTGGCGGCGGAGCGTTTCGCGAACAGCATATGAGTCCCACGCTCGTCATGTTCGTCAATGAAGCGAACCCCATCAGTCGCCTGACTCTTGCGCAACTCGCCGATGCCATAGGCACTGGCAGCCACGCAGTTCATACCTGGGGCGAGTTGGGAGCTCAGGGAGAGTACAAGGACGCTCCCATCAACTTCTACACGGTCGAGCCCCCGAATGGCATCCCACATTATCTTGAGCTGAAAGCTCTCGGCGAAGGCCGTTTCCGTTCCGATGCGCGAATCATGCACACCAAACAGGCAACGCCGGTGATGGAGATGGAGGCACAGGCGCCCGTGGATGACCGCTTCGGCCTGTCCTACTCCTATCTGAGCTTTCAGAAGCCTCACACCAAGGCACTCGCTCTCGCAGCTAGCCGCAGTTCACCCTTCGTATTTCCAACCTTCGAAACAGTTTTGAACAGAACGTATCCACTGTCCCGGCCCATCTACATCTGGTTCAAGAAGGGGCCAGGAGAGAAACTGTCGGCGGCGGAAGTCGAGTTCCTCCGATTCGTTCTCAGCCAGCAGGGGCAGCAGGACTTCGTGAAGACAGGCGTACTACTTCCTTTGCCGGCTTCGATCGTTCGGCGGGAGCTAGACAAGCTACGGTGAACCAGCGGCACAGTTCTCGAAGTCGTAATGAGGTTTGAATCAATGAACAGCCGGCTGCATTGCGCACGTGTTGGGCGCCTCGCCATACTGGTCCCATTATTGCCGTGCTGCGTGCTATTTGGCACAGCCCTGGTTCCTGCTCAGACTGTGCAGTCGCCTCCGCTGAAGCTTATTCAAACCATTCCGTTGACGGCGCGTGGGCCACTGGCTCACATGATCATCGACCGACTGAATGACCGGGCATTCGTTGCCGCATCAGCGAAAGGTGCGGTGGAAATCGTTGATTTGAAAACAGCGGACACGATCACAAGTATCGCCGGTCCCGGGGGACCCGCCGAGCTTGTTTACTACAAGAAGTGCGATTGCGTCGCTTACTCTACAAGCTCCGGGCTGCTGCGGATACTGAATCCGAACACCCTCATCGTGGATGCGGAGTTTGTTTTGACTGGGAGTGCCAACGCGGTCGGACTCGACCCGCAACACGGCCTGGGTTACGTTGCTCACGGTAGCGCGGCTGGTAAAGAGTTCTCGCAAATCAGTTTCATAGACCTATTGGGGCGCAAGAATCTTGGAGAGATACAGGTAGAGGGCGGGAGACTGGGGCAAATGGTTCTGGAGCATCACGGTCCGCGCGGGTATATCAACAACACCGCGACGAATCAGGTAATGGTGATCGATTTAAGCGAGCGCAGGATTGTCGATCGGTGGAAGGTTAGTGGTGCTGCAGAAAATGTTTCCATCGCACTCGATGAGAACGACCACAGGCTCTTTGTCGGAAGTCGCAAGCCCAACACGCTCGTTGTTATAGACACGCAAACGGGAGCGGCCGTGGCGCATCTGGCCTCGGTGAGCGACGTGGATGATATTGCCTATGACTCAACTCTCAAGCGGGTCTATCTGAGTGGTAGCGAAGGCTTCGTGGATGTCGTTCAGCAGAAGGACCCAGATAGTTACGCACGGATTGCACGAATCGCTACAGAGGCCGGTGCCGCGACGTCGAAGTGGGTACCGGAGCAAGGCCGCCTTTATGTGGAAGTGCCTTCGGGAAGGATGTCCGGCGCTGGCCGCATTCTCGTTTACGAAGCGATTGAGTAGGGTTTACTTATATACCGCTAACAGTTGATGGGCGCGAAAGTGTTGCAGTTGAAGTTCAAAGCCGGGCCGAAGTGTCTGTCGACGCAAGTCGAGAGGGTAATGTGAATCTGCGCATGGCTGTGATGTTTGGAGCAATCCTTCTTGGGTCATCGGCGTACCCGCAAATTCCAGAGCTGTATCCTATGCCGTTGACTCACACCTTGACCGATCATCCCGCTGAGCGGGTACTGATCATCAGTATCGACGGGTTGCGAGCGGTAAATCTCGCTAATTTTGTTTCGTCGCACCCGCAGTCGGCCTTGGCTGAACTATCCAGACGCGGAGTAACGTACACGAATGCCCATGTGGCGTGGCCAGATACTGCGGCTGGAATGATGGCGATTGTTTCCGCAGGGTCGCCAATCTCAACGGGGATCTTCTCAAGCGAAGGTTACGACCGCTCCTTGCAACGCGACGGCAAGGGATGTGAACGAGGCGCATCAGCGTTGAACTTTGCTGCCGGGCACGTGGAGTTGTTGAAGCCGGAGAGCGGTTGCGGGACGCAGCAAGCGCATGACTTGGTGCGAGTGAACAGCGTGTTTGACCTTGTACATGCTGCCGGCGGCCGCACGGCGTGGGCCGATGCCAATGCGGTCTACGCCGACCTCCTGCTTGGGCCGTACGGCAAAGCGCTGAACGACGTCTTCGTTGCGACGCCTCCGCTCGAAGGAACAGATAGAATTTCTGCCGCTGAGGAACAAGATCGCGAGTGTGTCGACGCCGTCGTGCAATGGATCGGCAGTGGGCCAAACGTGCCGCGGCTGTCTGGGTTGTCTCTGCTGGGTTTCGATGCAGCACAGCAAAGTCTGCCGCTGTCACAAACAGCCGCCGAGGGAGCGGCGAGCAACGTGAAACGTTCCCCGCTCGAGCACATAGACGCCCAACTGCGCAAATTTGTAGATGCCCTTAGGAAAGCGGGGCTTTTCGATTCAACGTGGATTATCGTCACAGCGCCGCATGGATCGATCGGTGATAGGGCCAACCTGCGCGTCGTTGATGCAGTGCGCGTTGAACAGGTGGCGAAAACAGTGGCAGGAGACGATATTGGCCGCGTCGTGGCGGGAACGGCCGCCATGGTGTGGCTGAAACATCCAGAGAAGACCGATAATTTAGTGAAGGCCTATCGAGCCAAGATGATGGAACTGGGTATTGGTGCCATTTACTTCGGTGAGAAGCTGAAGCTGATTATGAACACGGCGGAAGACGATTCGCGAATGCCTGACGTGATTCTGGAACCACTGACAGGTGTTGAGTGGTCAAGAGATAGGCAATGGCCGGAGCATCTGGGTGGATTCAGCGATGACGAAAACCACGTTGCTTTGTTAATTTCAGGCACCCAGCTGACGAGGCGCGTGGATAAGACGCCGGTGCAAACCGGTCAAATTGCGCCGCTGATTCTTCAGATACTGGGCATGGACAAGCTCGATTTACAGGCCTTGCACAAGGAACACGTGCCGGCGTTGCCGGGAATCTTTTAGAAGAAGATCTCCGTAGAGGTGGCCAGTTTATCTGGCATTGCGGGCGCTCAAAACGGCTCATCCTACCCATCGAACGGTACGGTTTCAGCTATCCTCACCCGCTCAGCCCGATTCAAAGGACATAGCCCTCCGTGAGGGCGGCTTCCTTCAAGTCGCTGTATCCGAAGCGCCCCTCCCGGAGAGCATGCGACTGCGCGCTGCTGTGCAGGGCGCTCCAAATACAGCACCGAGACTCTTGAGGAGTTAGTCGGTATAGGTGAGTGCATTGGAAATTATGCCTCCCTACTGGAAAGCGGATTCTTCGGGGAGATATCGTCGTCGCTGGAGTGAGTACCCGCAATTCGTCACAGATTTACGTTGGTTCATCACACGTTCCTTGCGTCTGGACGAACTATCCGGCTGATGGGATTAGCTAAGCCTTGATTAACCATTAAAGGTAGGTTTCAAAACATTCTTGGCATCGCAGCTGGGAATCCTCTGTCAATCGCCTCAAGCAAAGTACACTTCATCCCTCCGGAACACACTTCATCACAATTTTCCGGCGAGCGCTTCGCATGGCTCTTGGTTTGCATGATCTTGATCATACGGTCTAAATGCCGCAGTGCCCTAAGTGTCGATCGGAGTGCGTGACGCGGCAATAAGAGGGATCAAGACAGAGATCAAGGAGACTCTATGAAAGCTAATAAGTCGCTTCCTGCAGCGCAATACAGAGCCAAAGACGTGGGTTTAAGTGCACTTGTTGCGATCGTGTGCCTGCTCTCACTCGGTTCACTTGCTTGCTCGGCACAAACGAGCAAAGGAATTCTGACTGGGGTTGTGCGTGACAGCACCGGTGCCGTGGTGCAAAACGCTGACGTCGTCATCACCAACGAAGCAACCAACGAAGCGCGCACGGTCACCACCAGTTCGACCGGTGCATATCGCGCTGAGGCAATTAATCCCGGCCCATATCGGATCCACATCGCCAGCGCGGGCTTCACAGCGGTTGACGTCCAGAATGTCAACGTCCAGCCGTCGGTGGTGACAACCTATGACGCCACCTTGTCGATTGGCAAGGCACAGGAGACTCTCACAGTCGAAGCCGGCGGCAACACAATCAACACGGAGAATGGGCAGCTTTCGGGAGCGATCGACACTGCCGAATTGCAGAAGATTCCGATCTTCACGCTCAACCCGGCAGAACTCACCAGTACGCTCCCCGGCGTGACACGCGAATTGGTGACCGTGCAGAACCTTGGCGGCGTTGGCGGCAATGGCTTGATCAAACTCACGGTCAACGGCGCCCGGCCGCGTACGAACAACTTCATGATTGACTCGCAGGATGCCAACGACATTTCCATCGGCGGGGAGGCGTTTCAGCCTATCCTGCCCGACTTATTCCAAAGCGTGACGGTGCTGTTGAATGATGCCAGTGCGGAATATGGGCGCGGAGGGGGCGCAGTCATCAACCAGATTACGAAGAGCGGAACCAACCAATTCCATGGATCAGTTCACGAAATCTACACTGGCTCGGGGCTGGATGCGATCGACGGCCAGACCCGTCGTTCCGAGCCCGCAGCTGGCCGTGCGGCCAAGTCTCGGTACGATCAGCACCAATATGGCTTCACGCTGGGCGGACCTGTCCTCAGGAACAAACTGTTCGCATTCGGCGGAGCCACCTTTGTTCGCTATTACGGGAACTTCCAGTATCCGAACACCGAGCTTCCCGACGCGAGCGGCTTCGCGCAATTGAAAGCAATAGCCGCCGCCGGCAACACTCAGGCTACGGCGCTCATGGGCTATCTCAACAATGGTTCTTACCTCACCTCCGGCTATTCACTGTTGCAGAGCGGAACGGAAAACCTGGGGGTAAGTCCCCGGCCAGGTTGCCCTGGCGGCTGCAGTATCAGCACTTCGACATTCAGTCGCCTGCCGGTGCCTGCCCAGCAGCCCGAGACCCAGTGGACCTACAAGGTCGACTACACACCTCGTGCGTCCGACACTTTCAGCATTCACTACCTCCACGACCGCGGACTGACTGCACCATACTATCCTCTCAACCCATCCACCCTGCCCGGTTTCGACACCACTGCGGGAGGTCCAACCGAGTTGGGCGGAGGTAACTGGGTCCACATCTTCACACCCAATTTGTTGAATGAGTTCCGCGCATCCGAGGTCCGGCTCAGTTCGCAGTTTGCTCCAGATGCTACGGCCCTTAAGAATCCCGTGGCCCAGGTCTATCAGATCCGCTTCAGCGGCACCAGCATTGGTGACAGCCTCGGCACCCTCGGCATCTCGCAGAATATGCCTCAGGGCCGAATCGAACGCCTCTATCAATTTCAGGACACGGTTTCGTGGACGCACGGGAGACAGTCGCTTCGTATGGGCGGGGACATAGGCCGACTGCTTGAAACTGACCTCGTCGCCCAAACCTTTCTGGGCCTTGAGACCTTCACTGCGGGCGCCGGTCTATCTTCGATGGACAATTACCTCAGCAACTCCCTCGGCACCTCCGGCACGGCGACCAAATCATTTGGTCCAACCCGGGTCGATCCACACATCTGGAAGATGGCCGGATTTGTGCAGGACGACGTGAAACTCTTGTCCAACCTCACCGTCAATCTCGGCGTTCGGTATGACTATCTCTCGAACCCTCTCAATGCACTTGCGTATCCCGGGCTCGATCTCAACAATACCTTTGCGCCCATCAACACGGTTGTCCACGTACAGGACGACAAAAACAACATCGCTCCTCGAATTGGATTCGCTTACGTTCCTCGCGAGGGCATCTTCAGCGACGGCAAGACCGTATTCCACGGAGGAATCGGCATCTTTTACGACTCTTTCTTCACCAATATCCTGGTCAATGCGGCGCAATCTTCGCCGGTTGCTCCCACTACCACACTGCAGCAGGGAGTTAGCGGTTGCTGCGGTCCAGCTTCGACCCTGATTGCAACCATCACTCCAATATTCTCTGCGAACTCCTCGGTCCAGAGTGATGTGAGCAATCTTGTCAACCCGATTACGTATCAGTACAACTTCGGCCTCGAGCGGCAATTGCCGTTCCGGATGAAGGGAACATTGAACTACGTGGGATCGCGAGGAGAAAAGCTCTATTCGAATCGTCAGCTCAATTACGTTGTGAACGGGGCGCGCATCAACCCGGCCCGCGGCGTCATCAACGTTCGGGATAACCGCGCCGACTCGCAATACCACGCGTTGCAGGCTGAGCTGGATCGCCAGTTCTCACAAGGATTGTTCTTCCGCGTGTCTTATACCTACGGCAAGCTGTTGGACGATTCCTCGGAAGTCTTCACGACGTTCGCATCGCCAACGTCTTACTCCGCAAACCTGGCAGGCAACGGACTGCATCAGGATTGGGGACCGTCAGCGTACGATCGCCGGCACCTCTTGGTCTTTACCTACGCATACACGCCGAAAGGCTTTCACTCCGAGAATGCGGTTGCGGATAAGGTCTTCAGCGCATTCACCCGGAACTTCACCATCTCCGGGCAAACCGAGTTGTACTCCGGCCTGTACACATCGTTCAATGTCAGCGGTAAGGATATCAACGGAGACAGCAGCATTACCAACGACCGTCCGGTACTGTCCAATACTGCGGCGCCGATCGCTGCGGTTGGCGTCGATGGAAGCTACATCGGTGGCACGGCAGGCACGTACTACGATTACGCAGCCTATAACGCCTCTCTTGCACTGGCCGCACGAGTGCGCACTCCGGTCTCCCCGGGCGCTGTTCACTTCCTGGTGCCGAGTCCGGCGAACGGGGCGCTGCTCCTCCAACAGGAAGTCGGCCGCAACTCCTACCTGAATCCTGGGCAGCAGTATTGGAACCTGGCATTGGAGAAAGCGATTCCGACGCCGTTCGCGCATCTCGAACACGCGCAGTTCATCTTCCGTGTGGAGGCCCAGCAGCTTGGCAATCACAATAACCTGACCTTTTACTCGAACAACGTCACCCAGGTAGGCCTCCTTGCCTTCCAGAACCCTTCAGGTGCGCGTGAACCGAATAACCAGAAATTACGATTTTGGGCCAAGTACGAATTCTAGACAAACCTGCTCGCGTTTCAAAGAAGCCAGGCCCCAGGGCCTGGCTTCGATTTTGTGTCGACAAATGAGAATCAACTTCACCTTCCGATGTGACATGCCTTTCCAGCAGGCTGAGATCATCGCCCGTCCCGAATTCATCGCCATAACGATTGCGGGAGTGCCCGGTCCATTATCAGGCTGTTTGTTCCTGCCTTCGTTGCGAGATTGACGACTGCGCAGCCGGAGCGACCAAACTCAGCGGACGCGGAAGTGGTCAGCGCCGTGATGCTGACCATTCTGCGTATTGACGCCATTTGTGTTCGCTAAGACAGTGACCGTCTCCAACCTAAAACGATGCAGCCTCCACGTCGACTGTGTAATGTCCGGGGTTCAGCGCGCCAGGCGGAATTCTCCCTGAGAGGCTGCGGTTGCGGTGCGAGTTTCGTAGTGTCTGCCGGCATGACCGAAACCTTCACGCTGGGAATTAGGGCGCCGGTCCTGTCGCGAACTACACCCGGATTGTACCCTTGCTCGTTTGCGCGTAGAAGGACCTGGCCCGCACCGTCGATTACAGAGGTACGAAGCACATCAACACATAAGTCTGAATTTCAGCCTGTCTTCTCCGGTAGCTTTGGCGGCAATGCGGGAAGCTACATGTGCGCATGCTCACAGGTCTTCGCGCGACCCCTCCCTCGAAGGTGTGGTTTCAAGACAATTCGAGCGCTGAAGCCAGACTCTATTGAGGATAGTCACTGGCGTTCGTCATCCACGCGCTGGGGCAGGCGGATGCCGACGGCCCGCCATCGCACCGGTTTGTGCGAATGGCATTTATCGCGAGCGAGATAGCGAATTGACGGCTGAGCCGACATAACACTATTCACCTTCCTCTGTCTGCAAAGGCATATGCCCGTAGTAAGGGGAGAGCGCGACTGTGCTTCGTTACAACTTGAAAAAGACTTCGGCGTTCCCGCTTTTGTGACGAGTGGCGCGCTTGCCGTGCCCAGTTGCGCGAAAGCCCATGTACACCGTGTTTATGTGGGGATGGGACACCCCTGTGTGATGGAACTGAGCTGATACCCTGCGCGTAACCGGTACGTCTACGTCGCATCGGCTGCACTTCCTTGGACCGGGTCACAAGCCCAAAGCGGTGGCTGCATACAAACCGGAGGGAATCATGATTCGCAATGTCCCGAAGCTCACTCGCTTGCTTTCATCGTTACTCGGATGCATCGTCGTTCTTTATTCATCCCGCGTTGGGCATGCCGCTTCGCCAAACGTCGCTCAGCTTCTGACCAAAGCGCAGCAGGGCTTTGTTAACCAGGAGATTGAATTAGCGGAAGCATACTTGACCGGCAAGGGTGTGCCGCCCGATCCCGCCCTAGCGGCACATTGGTACGAAAAGGCCGCCGAAAGCGGAAATGCCGAAGCGCAGAATCTGGTCGGCCATTTCTATGCGTCGGGCATCGGCGTCTCGGCGGACCCGGCGCGCGCGCTGCGCTGGTATCAACTCGCGCGGGCCTCCGGCTCCTCGTCTGCCACGCTCAACATCGGGGTACTGTACGCGTTGGGCCTTGGAGTAACCAAAGATGTAGACCTCGCCGCCAAGTACTTTCACGATGCATTCGACAAAGGGAACGGCAGGGCCGCTGGCTTTCTCGGCGTTATGAACTACTTCGGAATTGGCGCTGAACAGGATCTTGCTGCGGCGGAACGCTGGTTCGATGCGGGTGAGAAACTGCACGATCCGGTTTCGACCTACAATCTGGGAACGCTCTATTCAGTGAGCCCGGATCACCCCCATGATCCCGTCCGGGCCGCAAGACTCTTACGGCAATCGGCGGATGCTGGATACGTGCCGGCAATTCACGCTCTGGGGCTACTCTTGATCCATCATCCGGAACTTGCCAAGTTTCCCGGCGAATCCCAGGGGCTGGTCGAATCCGCGGCGGATGCTGGGTACTGGAGATCGTCGATGCTCCTTGGGATCATGTCGCGAGACGGAGTCAATGTCCCGAAAGACGATAAAGGTGCCTTCTATCACTTCCAACTCGCCGTCCTCCAGGGTGGCGCGGATGTGCAGCGACTCCTTACCAACGATATTGATAAGCTGAATGAACGCCTCGGAACCGGACAGACGCAAGCTCTTGAGTCGGAAGCCAAGATTTGGTTTCAGCAGCACCATTTCGCACTCAACTTCGTCCATGTAAAAGGCCATAAATTCCTGCCTATACCGGGTAATCCGGATCCCTCGGATGTATTGCGAGCGGGCATGCCGTTTCCGAATCACGGGTTGTAAGACTCGAGTGAGGAGCCTGCCTCCTGATCCGGTAAGAACGGGAGAGTGACCGGAGGTCCTTTAATGTCCCTACGAAACGGCCGTAAACGGCCCCAGTCAGTGTTGCTGCATCCTGTCGTCTTCATGAGCACCTCGGTCATGCTGGGCGAGTTGTTTGCGATCCAGGAGTGGGTGGACATGCGGATGTGGAGCGAGCCGATCAGTCTGCTGCTTTTAATGGAAGCATGGGGGCTGCAGTACCTGCTATGGGGCGTCCTTTGCTGGGTCTTGTGGTGGCGTATGGGCGGGTTGTTCCAACAGGCAACCCTTAGATACATCCTGACCCGCGGACTTCCGATCAGCATCTTGGCCTGCATCGTGGAGGAGATGATTTGGGTCTTGTGCTTCCCAAATCTACCGCTCCGTCATGCACATATGCCGTATTGGCCACGGGTGATGTTCTATCTGGATGCCGAACTGGTTAACAGCCTGGTCATCTTCTGGTCCGCGTTCTTTCTGTTCCGCGGCCTTGGCTACTATCAGCAACTTCGCGAGAAAGATGCCGCAGCGGCCGAACTGAAGACACAACTGGCCCACGCCCAGGTACGAGCCTTGCGCATGCAACTGAATCCCCACTTTCTGTTCAACACCATGAACAGCATTTCCAGCCTGATGCAAACGGACGTTTCTGCCGCGGATTTAATGTTGGAACAACTCAGCAGCCTTCTGCGTATAACTTTGAAACGCGGAGAAGTTCAATTGATACCCCTCAGCGATGAGATGGATTTTATCGAGACATATCTGGCGATGCAGGACCTCAGGTTCACAGGACGCATTCGTCAGGAGATAACCATCGAACCTGACTTACTTGATGCGCTTGTGCCTGCGATGCTGCTTCAGCCGCTAGTCGAAAATGCTTACACGCATGGCCTTTCCAAGTTGAACTGCGATGGCCTGATTGCCCTATCTGTTCGTCGTGAGCAATCGACCTTGAAGATTGGCGTGTTCAACAGCGGCGTGGGTATGCAGCTGGCAGATTCAAAGAGTAGCGAAAGGCAGGGAGTTGGAATCGCAAATGTGAAAGACCGACTGCGACTTCACTATGGGACCGATCAGACCTTCTGTATCGAAGAAATCGGACTGGGGAACGTGCAGGTGACTTTGACGTTCCCTTTGCAATTCGCGGAACATCAAATTGGCACACTAACGGGGTATGGCGTGTGATGATTCGAGCCGTTTTAGCCGATGACGAAGCGCTGGCACGAAGGAAACTCCGCCAACTGTTGTCCGAAGAACCGGGCATCGACGTTGTGGGCGAAGGAAGCTCTGCACAGCAGACGATTGAAATGGTGCGTGGTGCAAAGCCACATCTGCTGTTTCTCGACATCCAAATGCCCGGCATGGACGGATTGGACATAGCCACAGAGCTTTGCTCCAGCAATATCCTGCCGGTACCGCACATCATTTTTACGACCGCGCATGACCAGTACGCCCTACGAGCCTTCGAGGTCCACGCAGTCGACTATCTGCTTAAGCCGTTCACTCGCGAGCGACTCTCTTCAGCGGTGGAACGTGCCCGCCAACAGATACTTCTGGCGAATCAACAACCTCCGGTCAACGGAACTCCGTCTCACAATGGGAGTCGATTTGCGACTCGAATTGTTTTCAAGTCACGGGGGAGGATTATCTTCCTTCCGGTCTCAGACATTCGGTGGATCAGTGCCGAAGAGAACTATGTTCGGATCCGGACGAGCACTGAGACCCATCTGCTGCGCGAGACCATGATTCGGCTGCAGGAGAGACTAGATCCAGATATCTTCCTGCGCGTACACCGTTCTTCGATCGTGAATCTTCAACATGTGAAGGAAGTGAGGACGGACGCAGACGGCGAATATGCCGTCGTCCTATTAACGGGCGACAAACTTACAATGAGTCGCAGCTACCGCGCCCGGATCACTGGTCTACTCACACACGGTTGAGCCGCTTACGCTACCCAGATAGCACAGCGCCGGACCGCTGAGCCTGACCGCCGTGGCTCATATGGATCTTTGGAAAAGATAATTGGTGGGGGGACATCTTCTGCCCGTGTCTTAGTCAACCACTTGCAAATTCTTGCTGAACGCCAAGGCAACAATTTTGCGAATCGCATCCTCCAGGCGCTCCCAGCCCTGCTCGTCGTCCAGCTTCAGTCCGTTGTAAACGTCCACTGTCCGTGAGCGCAATATGAGGTAAGTCTGGCCAGCGGCCAATAGACTGCCGATGGCCGCGAGGTCGAGGTCGTCGGCGCCGTTTCGACTTAAGAGTTTCAGGAGCTTCATCCCTTCCTCCTCGCGATAGCGAGCGAGAGTGTCTGTGAGCTCATTTCGTTCGAGGAGTTCCCATCTGAGTATTTCCTGTGTGACGGGACGGCGGCGGAGAGCGCGCCCAAACTCAATCAACAGGGCTCCCGCCAATTCAGCATCGGTCCTCGGCTCCGCCTTCTGAATCGCCAGCATCAATTCCTCTGAGCTGGGCCAGAAATCGCCTTCTGCCGCGTAGGCTTTCAACAGGTCTTCCATCCCGCCGAAATAGCGATAGATGAGGACTTTGTCCACTGCGGCCTCGCGGGCCACGGCATTGATGCCCAGATTGCGAAAGCCCTCCCGCGCAAGCAGGCTACCCACCGCCGCCAGGATCGCGGAACGTGTTCTTTCCTTGTTCTTCTGCATATCTTCCGCTAGCTTCGCCGTAACAGATCGTGAACATCCCGACGTGGAGTGGGACTGTTGCTCTGAGCATAGCCCAAGCGAAACAGCATCTGCACCGTGTGCTCCTTCGCGATGCCAAGTTCCGCCTTAAATTGCTGCTTGAGCACTTGCATCTCCGCATACTCCTCCAACACCTGGCTCATCGGCTGCATCTGCAGGCCCATGGACGTTGCGGCAAGATGCGTTCGCAGATAAGCCTGTCCCGCCAACACCTGGTCGGATCGGCCGTTGTTGGGCGTGGAGATGCCGCCAAAAGCGGCTGCGGTGGATGCTTGTTCGTGCGCGCCATCGACAGCTCCGGTGGCGAAAGCGCCTCGCGGATCGACGGCGCGGGCCCGCGATAGCAGGAAGGTCTCGGCGATCCATTTCTTGAGGCCAATGGTTCCGTTCGAGCGCAAACCGAAGCCGTCGCGCTTGCGATCGAGCTCGGCATCGCTGAAGCGAAACCACTCGGCGGTCTCCGCGTTGCGCAGCCGGCTGGCAACTTCGATGCGCATTGCTTCCGTGCATATCTCGGCCAATCGGCGGCGCTGGCTGGTTTCAGTGAAGACCGCAGCCGTCGTTGCTGTCGAGGTCCCAGCTTTAACGATGGTCCGCAGTTGCTCGCCGGAGCATATCCGCGCAACCTCAAATGGCTGCTTGCTAGTGTGGCGCGCCGGCGAGAACCGAAACAGCGGATCGTGTACCGCACGGGAGTCGGCCTTCAAAACAACGCGCGCCACCGGCACGTCGGCCACTGTTTCGTTCCCATACTGACCCAGCGGAAAATAGGTGATGTTCGCCGCATATCCCAACTCCCCTGCGGTCATTGCCAGCAGCTCCAGAAATGCTCCGTGGCTGATGTGAATCTGCCGCGCCGGCGGATCGCTCATAGGGAGAAGCCTCTGCCGATCCACGTAAAGGTCTATCGACCCATCCGGAGCAAGCGCCACCAACCACGGCTGTGAGTTGTGAGAACTGGGCGCATGGATGGCGGATTCCATCATCCGCAGCCGGATGTCTTGCGAAGCGGACAGTGGTCGGTTCTGCTTTTTCGGCTCAGCGCCAGCAAGAAAGCACCCGGCGGATACCATTGCGGCGGCTGCTGGGATGCTTTTGAGAAAGTTGCGACGGTCCATTGCAATTTCTTCCTTTTGCTGCGGTTAGAACGTGAATCCGACCTTGACCGAAGCCTCCGGTGTAAAGACAGACTGCTTGTATGTCTTGCCGGATACTTTGATGCTGCGATCACCGGCCACTATGAAGTGGGCGGCGCTCCATGGGTTCAGATAGAAGTGCCGCGACAGTTGCCAGACGTAGCCGTTGCCAATCGTTAGCACGACGTTGTCGTAGTGGGCATACTCGTCGAATCCATCGCGGCGGATACGGTTGCGCCAGTACTCCGCGCCACCGCCGACCCACATGCCACGGGACTGCTCGCGGTGTGGCCCGAAAAACCGGTCGGCCAGCAGGGCGTAGGCATCTGTGCGCTTGTTGTTGAATCCGTCGCTCACCATGAAGCTGGGCAGAGTGCTGCGGGCGGCGACCCCCCGATATCTCCATCCCTGGTGCATGACGACGAACGAGCCGTAATATCCCCTGGTTGCGTAGGGCAGCACGTCGAGCTCCGTCCCAAAATGCCAGGCGTGGGGAGTCTCAGCAGCAGGCTGGGTGGCAGTGAATTCCGCACCGACTGGTGTGGAGATGGCGAGTGCGGTAGAGGTGGACTCCGTTGGAGCGGCCCCGTATGCGGCGAGGGGAAGGGCTGTAACTGCGAGGATGAGCGCAAGGCGCTGCATTGAGTAAGCCATGAAAATGTCTCCATTTCTATGGCAACTCGGTATGTCACCATGCAGTGATATTATGTCACCAACAAGAGACATGTCAACTTAATTAGTTTCTTTTGCGGACTTGCCCCGGCCTTGTCCGGCATCAACTGGTTTGGATCATTCTTCGCGCTAGCTGTCTTTGCCACCAATCGGCGCAATCACTTGCACACTGCGCCAAAGAAAGATAGACTCCGGCTCACCTTTGACTTTGCGGCCACTGCTTGATCGTCCCCAATCTTGCAAGAAGAGGGTGGTATTCAGATGCGCACGCCACTCAGGCTCCGATTCTCCTGTCTACGCTTTGCAAACATCCGGTTCCTGTTGTGGGGTGTATTGCTGGGAATCGCGTTGGCGTCCTGCGTGGCCGCGAAAGCACAAGCGGTTCCAGTCATCACTTCGATCAGCCCGGCTTCAGTGCCGGCGGCGAGCCCCAGTTTCACTCTGACAGTTAACGGCAGCGGTTTCTCGCTGAACTCTGTGGTGCAGGTCAATGGGAGCACCCGGCCGAGCGTCTTCAGGAGCTCCCTGCAATTGACCGCCACCGTATTTGACGCGGACGTAGCTGGTCCTGGAGTATTACAGATTGCGGTGTTCACTCCTCCCGCTGCAGTACCTGGGGTTACGTCGAATGCGGTGACTCTCACTGTTTCCAATGCACTGCTTCCGCCGCCGACTCTTACGAGCGTGGCACCCAGGTTTCTTGCGCAAGGGGTTGACCGGGTTCAATTGACATTGATCGGAACGAACTTCCGCCCAGGGGCGACGG
>JALYIG010000301.1 GCA_030775885.1 Acidobacteriota bacterium
GCTGGAAGCCGCCCTGCTCGAGGACAAAGCAGCCAACGACATCACCACCGCGCTCACCGTCGACCCCGCGCTGCGAGCCACGGCCACCATCATCGCCAAACAGCCGTGTGTCATCTCCGGGCTGGGTTGCATCTCAGCCTTCCTCACGCTCTTCGCAAAAATGTACGCTAAGCCGCTCGGCCGCTTCGAAGTCGTCTCCCACCCGGAAATTTTCGACGGCGTTCGCGTCAAGAAGGGTCAGGCCATCGCCGTCATTCGTGCCAATGCCGGCAGCATTCTTTCCACCGAGCGCGTCATCCTCAACCTGATGCAGCGCATGTCCGGCATCGCGACGCTCACCAACGAGTACGTCCGCGCCATCGCGCCATCTATCGCCAAATCCAAAGTCAAGACCCGCATTCTCGACACCCGCAAGACCATCCCCGGCCTGCGCGCGCTGGATAAATACGCCGTCTGCTGCGGCGGAGGAGTTAACCACCGCCTCGACCTGCAGGACGGAATCCTCATCAAGAACAATCACATCTCACTCGGCGGAGGCCTTCCTGCCGTGCTAGCCCACGCCCTAGAAGGCCGCAAGCCCGGCCAGATCGTCCAGGTGGAAGCGCGTACGCCGCTTGAACTGCAGCAGGCCATCGCAGGCCAGGCCGACTCCATTCTGCTCGACAACATGACTCCGAAAGAAGTGGCCGCGGCCGTCAAACTCATCCGCAAGTCGCTGCCCAAAGCCACCATCGAAGCTTCCGGCGACATGAACCTCAAGACCGTCGCCAAGTACGCCAAGACCGGTGTCGACTTCATCTCGGTCGGCGCACTCACTCACTCCGCCACCGCCGTCGACCTAAGCATGCGGATCACCACAGCCACCTTCTAAGGGATGGGCTGGGACTTTTTCCATGAACGCGAATCAGATAGGCCGGGACTCCTTCCATGAACGCGGATCAGATAGGCCCGGACTCCTTCCATGAACGCGAATCAGATAGGCCGGACTCTTTCCACGAAGGCGAATCAGATAGGCCGGGACTTTAGTCCCGGCAATCCCGGCACAAAATCCCGAGGGCTTCAGCCCCTGAGATATGCTTTCCTTCATGCGTCCAGAGACCTACGCGCTAACCACCGTCGCTTACCAACGTCACCGCCTGTTCCAGGTCACCACAAACGCTGACCTCCTGATCGCAACCCTGTTCCGGTATCGCGACCAGGGCAGCTTTCTGCTTCATGGATTCGCGATCATGCCCGAACACATCCATGTGTTGCTCACGCCTGCAGAAGCGATTGAGCGAGTGGCCCAATTGATCAAAGGCGGCTATTCATTCGCGATGCGCAGGCAAGGGCCGGGCGAAGTCTGGCAGCCCGGCTATCATGCGCACCGCATCACGAGTTGCGAGGACTATCGAAATCAGCTTGCGTACATCGCCGATAATCCGGACAAACGCAGGCTGGCGGATTATCCCTATGTCCACACGCGCTACGTGGACCGGCTCGATCTGGCTCCGGGGCATTGCCAAACCTAAAGTAAGTCGCAGGGACGAGGAAACTGAAAATCCGCCCCTCAGATAGGCCGCCACTTTATTCCCGGCGCTGAATCCGCACCTCAGACAGGCCGATACCTTAATCCCGGAACTGAAAACCCGGCCGTCGGATAGGCCGGGACTTTAGTCCCGGCGCAGCGCCGCCGAATCAAGTGGGCTTTATAGCCCCCGCGTCTTGCCATCTTGCGCATCCAATTCAAAGTTGTACCTTCAATCATCCTCGCGATCTCCATTCGCCCGAATCGCCGAGGCGGAAGTACCAGCCCATTCGATTAGTCCACGCAGGCCGCCGTAATATAAAATTATAGACACGCTAACATGCTTATTTTCAATAATTTCCATCACCAAGCACATGGGAAACCCTTGACACCCCAATGTATAATTGAACAAGTGAAGAAACAGGAGCGCGGCATAAAAGCCTGGCCTTGGGGTCTTCCTGGATATCGGAGTAAACCCATTGTTTTTAGGATCATACCCGTAAGTCTTTTGAATGGAATATCTTGCGCGCTTTAGACTGGCTAAGCCGTTATTTTGGAAGATTATAGCGTTTTGATAGGGGGAGGGGGGGCAACAGGATGACAGATCAGCTTTCCACCTTCGATCTCAGTGAACTCAGCTCCGCCATTGCCGGAACCGAATTCGCTGGCTACCTGATGCACTTTCCCACAGTTGCCTCGACGAACGACCTGGCCCTAGAAGCCGCCGATGTAGGCGCGCGTCACGGAGTCTGGATTGCCGATGAGCAAACGGCGGGTCGCGGGCGGGGCACCCACAACTGGCACTCGACACCAGGCGAAGGTCTTTATATGACTGCGCTCATTTCCCCGCCCATCCCCATGCAGTCCGCCCTCAGTCTCTCGCTCGGAGTCGCCATCGCAGTGCAGTCTGCCATCGCCTCCATCTTTGGCTTCCGCATCCCCAGCCAGATGGACATCCGCTGGCCCAACGATCTCCTGCTCAACGGCAAAAAGTGCGGCGGCATTCTTATTGACACAGCATCCAAGCCGGCGCGCAACAACCAGCCTGCAACGCTGCGCTATGCGGTCATCGGCATCGGCATCAACCTCAACCACACCACGTTTCCGCCGGAACTCGACCCCATCGCCACCTCCCTCCGCCGCGAGCTTCCCGATCCGTCCCAGCCGCTCCGCCGCGAGCCACTTGCCGCCGCCATCCTGCTCGCCCTCTCCGACGAACTCCGCGCACTCACCTCGAACCTCAAACCTCGAACCTCGGACCCGTCCACCATCTCCACCTGGATCACCGGCAAGCGTGTCCGCGTCGAACCCTCCCCCAGCGACCCAGCCGGCGCCCCCGGCTATACTGGCACCACTGCCGGCCTCAACCCCAGCGGCTTCTTACTCGTAGCCGGAGACGACGGCCAGATCCACACCGTCCTCTCCGGAGGCCTCCGCGAACCCTGAGCGCCTTTCCTCGAACCTTGAACCTCGAACCTAGTCCCTATGCTTCTAGCCATCGACGTAGGCAACACCAACACGGTTCTCGGCCTCTACCGCCTCGCCACTCCCGGCGACCCTGCTCCCGCGCAACTCATCGCCGATTGGCGCGTCACCACGCACCGCAATCCCACCGTCGACGAGATCGGCATCCTCTACCGCGAGCTCTTCACCCTGCGCGGAATCGACGTCGCCCAGGTCAGCGGAATCGCGATCTCCTCGGTCGTCCCGCCGCTCGACTCCACCCTGCGCCGCGCCGCCGAACTCTATTTCAAAATTAAGCCGCTTTTCGTTGAACCCGGCGTGCGCACCGGTCTGCCTATCCTCACCGACAATCCAGCCGAGGTCGGCGCAGACCGCATCGTCAACTGCGTCGCAGCAATCGAATTCTTCCGCCTCTCTGCATCCGGCGAACCGCAACCTGCAACTCCCATCATCGTCGTCGATTTCGGCACTGCCACCACCTTCGACGTCATCAGTTCCAAAGGCGAGTTCATGGGCGGAGCCATCGCTCCGGGCCTCGGCATCTCCGCCGACGCCCTCTTCGCCCGAGCCGCCCGCCTGCCCCGAATCGACATCCGCAAACCCGCCAAAGTTATCGGCACAGGCACCGTCGACAACCTTCAGATCGGCCTTTACTACGGCTACATCGGCTTGGTCGACGGTATCCTCGAACGCATGATCGCCGAACTCGGCCCCTCCACCCGCACCATCGCCACCGGAGGCCTCGCCCGCCTCATCGCCGGGGGCTCAAAGTACGTCGCTCAGGTGGATGAGCTGCTCACACTCACAGGCCTCCGCCTCATCTACGAGCGTAACCACGACCGCACCCATTCCAAGGACCAGCACCCGCACCCCCGCAACCCTAAGCCCCACGCCTGACGGGCCGGGATGTTTTGGTAACTGCGTCTATCGCACCACCATGTTCGCGCGCCCTGGCTGCACGGTCACCGCGTGGAAGCCAAGCTTCGCCGCAGTATCCAGATCGCGCGCGAGCACCTCGGGATCGACCGCGCCGCTGATCGTGTAATACACATTCGGCCCATACTCCGCCGGTGGCGTCTGCCAGACCCGCTCCACCTCAGCCGCCGACGGCATTTGCTTCCTTTGCCACGGTCTCGCCTGAGCCGCTGTCTGTCCCAGACCTGCCTGCAGCGCCACGGCCGCCACACAAGCGACCAAGCCAGTTACATAAATTAGCTTCATCCCCAGCTCTCCTAGCTATCCATCCAGCAGGACCATATCGCAATCATCGTCGGGCGCAGACTACAGTTTTTCTTCCATCTGGATCAAGGCAATCTTCCTGTCCAGATCGTCCCGCGCTCTGCGCCCCTGCTTCCGCGGTTTCCAAATTTCTTTGCGCCGTCGCGATCCTGTCCTCGGTCGTATTCAGATCGTGCACAAAGCGGTCACGCGAGGCTTTGTCCGCCGTCGCCAGCGCCGTTACATTCGACCTCTGCCGGACTTCAACTCCGCGTAGCGAAGCCAGCCTTGCCTCAATCTTCTTCACCGCATCTTCCGCACCCGCCTCTTTGCGTTTCGCCTCAATCACCGGCTGCAGCGCAGCCTCTACCGCCGGGTTGTGACCCGTTTCATTCCGGATTGTCACGAACTCGTCATCGTCCGCCGCGTCACCGGCAGTTGGGTCGCGGGAGCTGCATCTCCAATCGCCTCGGCCGCTCGTTTGGCGGCTGGTTTCTGGGCGGTTACAGTCACGGCGAACAGCAGGACACAGCACGAGCAGAGCAAGAAAGATTGGCGCATGGAATTCGTTCCTCTTGCTTACGAATCCATTCTGCTCTGGGTCGAAACCTTACGCACCACAAATTGCGGCGCCTCCACGCGGAGCTGCCGGATGCTATTCTTCCCCACAGCGCCGCCGCAGGAAATTGTTACGCATGCTGATCACGCCGGCCTCTCGCCTGTCCTGCCAACTCGCACTGCTCACAGCGCTCAGCCTCTGCGGCCATTCGCTGCCCGCGCAGCTAGCTGGCCAGCAGGACCAGCAACCCGAACCCGTCTACAGCACCGCGCGCCTCGAAGGCGTCGTCGTCAGCTCGCTCGACGGCAAACCGGTGCCACGCGTCCTAGTTACCTCGCCCGACCAGCGCATGGCCGCCATCACCGACTCCGCCGGCCGCTTCTCGTTCGACTTCCGGCGCGGCTTGCCGCAGGCCTCCGCATCGCACGCCCTCTCGTCCTGGCCTCCCGATCCGGTTGCAGCGCCCACGACCGTGCCACTCCAGTTTCAACTTCAAAAGCCGGGCTTCGTCTCCGACAACATCGTGTTGCACGTTGCCTCGGTCCAGCCCACTACCCCCGAACCCACGCTGCGGCTTAAGATCGTTCCCACGGCGACGCTCACCGGGTACCTCAATCCCGATTCCGGCGACCTTCCCACCTCCGCCACGGTTCAACTTGACATGAAGGTGGTGACGAATGGCATCGCTGCCTGGGGATATCGCACCGCCCAGGTCAACAGCCGCGGCGAATTTCGCTTCGCCCATATGACGCCGGGCGATTACAAGCTCCTCGCTCCCGCCTTTGTCCCCGAAATCAAGCTCCACGACCCTCTGCCGGACTCCATCCACGGTTTTCGCACCTCCTTCTATCCCAATGCCAACAGCCTTGACTCCGCCTCGGTCCTCCACATCAGGGCCGGCGAAACCGCACGCGCCGACCTTGTCTATCGCAGCGCCACACTCTACAAGGTCACCATCCCCACCAGCGGCCTCCCCGATGGCAAGGGCTTCTCCATCGACATTCTTACCGACATACCCGGAATCAAGCTGGATCGCGTGGGTACCGTCGCCCGAGGCTATCTACCCAACGGCTCCTACGACTTCCAATTTCGCTCCGCCGACGTCAGCAACGGCCAGGGGATGTACCCAACCTTTTCCATCGCCTCCGTGCATCTCCAGATCGACGGCAAGCCTGTGGTCACCTTGCCCGTCGGCTTCCACCCTGCCTTCGATGTGCCGGTTGAGGTGCGCGTCGAGTTCACCAATGCTCCGCCACCCCAGCCGGACACTCAGCATCCCAGACCGCTCGTATCCATCGTCTTAGGCGGCGGGAGAGAGGCCCGCACCGACCCGCAAGGCGTCACCGTCCTCCAAAACCTCCCCGAAGGCCTCTTCACCGTTGCCGCAAACTCCTCCATCGGCGGCTACGTCGCGTCAGTCACATCCGGCACCACAGACCTGCTGAGCGAGCCTCTGAAAGTACTCCCGGGAATCGCGCCGCGCCCCGTCGAGATCATCCTTCGCGACGACTCCGCCTCCATCAACGCCCATCTCACGCCCGTTGCCAACCTGCTCCCGCAGGCCACCACCGATCAGCCGGTCTACGTCCTCTGCATCTCGCTCGATCATCCTCTGGCGCACGCGGACAACTTCCCGATCGCGCGCGATTACTTTTCGATCCCCAACCTAGCACCTGGCCGCTACCTCGTCCTCGCCTCCCATCAAAATTTGAGCCCCGGCTGGACGAGCGGATTCACCCAGTCCGTTGAGTACCGCAATCCGGAGGTCATTCACGGTCTCCTCGGTAAAGGCGCCGTCGTCACCCTCTCGCCGCGCCAGACGGCGGATATCGAAGTCCCGCTGATGCCGGAGAATGCCAACTGATGCCGCGCCTCCTGCCGCTCGCACTTCTCGCCTTCGCGCTCGCACCCGCCGCAGAGGCGCAGGCTACTTATCGCATTGCCGGCACCATCGTCTCCGCCATCGACAAGCACCCGCTGCAGCGCGCCTCGATTCAGATCACCAACGCCGACAACGCGAAGCAGGTCCAGACCACCTCCTCCGACGAGTACGGCCGTTTCGCTTTCGCCAAAGTCCTAGCCGGAAACTTCCTGCTGCAGGGCTCCGCGACCAACTACCTCACTACCCTCTACAACGAGCACGATGGCTTTACTACCGGCATCGTTACTGGTGCAGCGGTCGACACCGAATCGCTCGCTCTAAAGCTGCAACCCGAATCCGCCATCGGTGGCATCGTCGTCAACGAAGCGGCCGAGCCGGTCGAGAACGCAATCGTCCGCCTCTTCTTCCAAAGCCACGCCTTCGGAGACTCCCGCCTCGTCCCCGCCGGTACAGCTCCCACCGACGATCGAGGCCGCTTCGAGCTTCCTCATCTCAAGGCCGGAACGTACTTCGTCGCGGTCAGCGCCTCGCCGTGGTACGCCGTCCATCCGCTTCCGCAAAACGACCCTCCGCCTTCACGCCCGCAGACTGCCCGCGCGCAGCAACAGCAGAAGCGTGTCCCACCCTCCGGCATCGCCGACGCCATCGACCCCACCCTCGACGTCGCCTACGCCACCGAATTCTATCCCGGCACCACCGACACAAAGCATGCCCAGCCCATCGTCCTGCGCGGCGGCGATTCGCCCGAACTGCATTTCCAGCTCGCGCCGCAGGTAGCCGTCTCCGTTACCATCCCGCGCGGCGCGCTCAAACAAGGTCAGCCCGACGTCCCGCCGCAACTGCGCATCTCCATCTTCGGACAGCTTGAGATGCCGCCGCCCAGCGTGATGCAACAGTCCTCCGCGCAGACCGTCATCGCCGGACTCGCTCCGGGAGACTACATGCTCACCGACCCGCGCAGTCCCAATCAGGCTCACGGTGGCACGCCGCTCCACCTCACCGAACAGAGCACCGAGGCCAAACTCGCCGCCGACTCCGGCCTCGCGCACGTCCACGTCATCGCCCGCCCGGCCGACGGCTCTTCTGCGCTCTCCGGCCTGTCGGTCGCGCTCGCCCATTCACATTCAGCGGAAATCATCTCTGCCGAAGCGGACCCGAAAGGCGAGTTTACCCTCGACGCTTCGCCCGGCGACTACTTCTTCCAGATCGCAGGCCGCGGCAAGGCCCTCTTCCCCCGCGAGATCCTCAACGGCAACCAACTCCTCGCGAACAGCAAGATCCACCTTGCCGCAGACGACTCCCGCTTCTACACCGTCACCTATGCCGAAGGCACGCATACACTCAAAGGCGTCGTCCGCAAAGATGGCAAGGGCTTCCCCGGCGCGTTCATCCTGCTCTTCCCCACCAGCGAGGCCGCCGACCCGCACACCTTCTTTCGCCAGCAGAGCGACCTCGACGGCAGCTTCACGATCAACGGAGTCGCTCCAGGCGCGTACACGCTGCTCGCCATCGACGGCGGTTGGGATCTTGACTGGCAGCAAAGCAACGCTCTCGCCCGCTTCCTCCCCGCCGCGCAGAAGATCGGTATCCCAAACACTGCGGAGAAGACCCACTTCCTCACCCAGTCACTCGCCGCGCAGTTCCGGTGACAGTATTTAGGGCCGCGCTCCCAGCTTGCCCGTCCTCACTGCGGCCGAAAGAGGAGTGACCACGGGAACAGCCGCACCCACAAACTCGACGACGTTATTGCCGTCGCTGCCCGAGCCCTGCAGCGCATTCGCAACCCACACGTTGCCCGAGCCATCCACGCCAACGTCGCCTCCGTTGAATAGGGCGCTGCTGGTAAATCCCATCGCCGGCGATTGCGCCGTACCGCTGTTATTCAACTCCGTCACTCCGGCCGGCGTTGAAGCGTTCTTCAGGTTTTGATTGGAAACCCACGCATTGCCAGCACCGTCCATCGCAACTCCGTCCGGTGCCAGGGAACCTCCTCCGCTGAAGGCGGCCCCCGTGGTTACCGATGTGAACTTGCTCACCGTCGTGCCGAACTGACTATCGTAGTTCGGCAGCCAGACCTCACCGCCCGCATCGATCGCAATCGAGTAAGGCACCGCCAGGCCGCCCGCCAGATTCGCAGAGCTGCCAACCGAAGATCCATCCCCTATCCTCATCGTGTACAGCGTGTTTCCGCCGAATCCTGAAACCCATAGGATGCCCTGGGTGTCGATCGCAATTCCGCTTGGAACTGTCTGTGTCGAGGTCACCGGATATCCCGTAGTCGCGGGCGACATCGCCGTTCCCGTGAGGCCGTTCAGTTCAGTCACGCTTCCGTAACTTGAGTTTGCGATCCACGCATTTCCATTTGCGTCGAAGGCGATATCGCGCGGACTCAAGGTACCAAAATTATTCCCGATATTCAGGCCGCCTCCCGTAAATGGAGACCCCAAAAGCGCGATTCCAACTGGATTAAAGGCGCTAACAGATGTGGCTGTGGGTCCGGTGCCGGTGGGGACAGAAG
>JALYIG010000302.1 GCA_030775885.1 Acidobacteriota bacterium
CCCGTGAGAGTCTGGGCAATAGCGGTCCCACCGCATTCGCCCGGATACCATGCCACGATGATGGCATTGGCATGCTCCTGCGCCCATTGCAACGAGACAGCGCTGCCCGAGGTGAGTACCACGATCAGGGGTTTGCCCGTCGCTCCAAGCTCTCTGATCAAGCGTTCCTGCACTGCGGGCAATCCAATCTCCGTACGATCACCGCCCGCGAAACCAGGAGCGTATACAGGCATCTCCTCTCCCTCGAGATTCGGTGAAAGCCCGACGAAGGCGACTACAAAGTCCGCTTTGCGAGCCGCGGCCAGCGCCTCATCCAGCATCGGCTGAGCGGGAGGCTGCCATTCAAGATCAACAAAGCGGTCTTCGCTGACATGCTGGTACTCCACCCGGATGGAGTGTGGCTTGGCATCGGCGAAGGTGACTCTGAAGCTCTGCTCCCGCATGCGGTCATCGAGCACAGGCTTGTCATCCAAGTACATTCGATAGTGCAGCGGTGAACTAGCCGTCGAACTATTCGGATCATACGTCGTCGAGCGTTTGATACACCGGAAACTGAAGGTGTACTCGCCACGGCTTGGCGGCAAAAACTCACCGGTCCAACGCACCCCGAAGTTCGCGGCTGGAACTCCCGGCGCCGGCGATACACGGTTCCAATCAAAGTTCACCTTAGGGTCGATGCGCGAAGCGATTGGCTCTCCTTCGAAACTCCCGCTCGCGAAGAACTCCGCCTTCAGTCCTGAGTCCCGGCTACCGGCGCTGGGCCTCAAGTAGCGGGAGGGAATCGGTGCCCCGGTTCCCTGTGCGAGGATGGAGCCCGGGGCATAGATCACTTTGTTCGCTCCGAATTGATTTCGCATCCCAGTCAGTGGCGTTACAGGTGCCGCGGCCCCCCCGTTGTAGTTCCCTTCGAGCGCCTCCAGGAGATCGGCTGTGGGCCCGATCACGGCAATTGTCTGGCCCCGGTTCCTAAGAGGGAGTATGCCGTCGTTCTTCAGCAGGACGATCGATTCTCGTGCTGCCTTCAGTGCGAGCTCCCGGCTCGCCGAAGTATCGACGGAAGACGCTGAAAGCGCGTCGAACGGCACGGTTCCTGGCGGATCGAACATACCCAATCGGAATCGCGCCGTGAACAGCCGCTCGACAGCCCGGTCCACATCGCGCTTTGGCAATACACCACTTTGGACCGCCGCAGTGAGCGCTTGGTAGGTGGAACCGCAATTCAAGTCCGTTCCAGTCTGTATTGAAATGGCTGCCGCATGTTCGTCGTCCTGTGCAAAGTGATGGCCTCGGTTCACGTCCGCCACAGAGTCACAGTCGGACACCACGTACCCGTTGAATTTCCAGGCGTCCCGAAGGTGTTGTTTCAGAAGCATGTCGCTCGCACACGCAGGCTTGCCATCTACTGCGTTGTACGCGCACATAATCGAGACCGCATGTGCATCGACGATGGACGCACGAAATGCGGGAAGGTAGGTGTCTTCAAGGTCATAGGGGGAGATCGGAACGTTGAAATGATGGCGGTCCTGTTCCGGACCGCTGTGGACCGCATAATGCTTCGGGGTTGCGGCCAGCTTCAGGAACCTCGGGTCATCTCCCTGTAGCCCGCGGACAAATTCCACACCCAGCCGTGCCGTAAGATAAGGATCTTCTCCGTAGGTCTCCTGCCCGCGGCCCCACCTTGGATCACGAAAGATGTTAACGTTAGGCGACCAGAACGTCAGACCCGCGAAGCGTCGGTGATCACCGGCCTTCTGCGCTTCGTTGTACTTCGCCCTTCCCTCGGTTGCAATAGTATCCGCAACGCGACGCATCAGTACCGTATCAAATGTGGCTGCCAGCCCGATGGCTTGCGGAAAGACGGTAGCAACACCATTGCGCGCCACCCCATGCAGCGCCTCGCTCCACCATTCATAGCTCGGTACGCCAAGCCGTGGAATTGCGGCCGCTTGATTCATTGTCTGCGACACCTCTTCTTCCAGTGTCATTCTGGCGACTATGTCTTTTGATCGCTCTTCTGCAGGCAACGCAGGATCAAGATACCGGCACTCGACCTTCGCACAGGCAGGGTACGATTGTGACAAGGCATGGCATCCATACCAGAAAACGGACAGAGCTAGAAAACAGCGGGTAAATTTCACGGTGCCCCTTTTAGACGTGGCTGCAGAAAGAGGGCATAGACGCCCGAGACAGTCTCAGATTCTACGGCTCATAGATCAACAGCGTCGCAGTGCCCGGAATTGCTGTCTCTGTTGCTTTGCCTCCGTTGATTGCCGGGATCGTCTTGTACATCGACGTAGTCGCGAAGACGCGATGGTTCTTGGGGTCGATCGCGAGTGTATTGGCATGGCCCAGGGTTTGAATCGTTTGCACAACCTTGTACCTGTCGCTATTTTCCTGCCGAATCACAGTAATGTTCGAGCGATTCGCATTGAAGATTAGTCTGGTTTCAGGGTCAAACCAGGTGGCATCCACATGCACCCCGATGGGCGCGGTGGTGAGTACGGTCCCTTTGTCGGCATCCACTACGGCCATCTTCTCGTTGCCGCAGCCAATGAACAGCCGACGATTCTTTCTGTCCATGTCCATGCCCGTCGGTCCGTCGCAAGGGGCCAGTGGCATTGTTTGTTCGACCTTCATCGAAGGCGCGTCAATTTTGACGAGCTTACTCTCGTCCTCCAGACCGACCCAGACTGATCCCCGCTCATCCGTCGCAGGGAATTCTGGCATACCGCCAATTTCGATCCCGCCGACTACCGCTCCGTCCTTCGCATTGATGACCGTGACATGGCCCTGGCGGTGGTCAAATGCAAAGACACGATCTGTCTTTGGCTCATAGAGGATTCCGTCCGGTCCTCCAGGCGCCGGAATATCCTTGATCGACGCCAGCGTCTTGAGATCGAACATCTTGACTGTCGAGTTTCCTCCGCTGGTGATGAATCCATGGCCATACTGGGGCACGGCCACAATGCCATGGACCTTGACCATGCCTTCAATCTTGCCAACGAGTTTGTCGCTGTCCATATCGAAGACATCGACTTCAGTGCCATGAGAGATGTACAGCCTGCGTCCTGCCTTATCGACTGCAAGGTAGTCGAAGCCCCCATCCCCCGCGATCGGTACTTTCTTTGAAAGGTGATAGTTGACTGAATTCTGAGCTTTCATTGTGGCGACCAACGTTGCACCTACAAGCCCAATCGCCAATGCCGAACGCATTCCCATGTAAATCTCCTCGCATGAATCCGTATTTACAACCGTGGATGATTACGCTGCCGTACAGCGTCCTGATGCTCGGCTCGACTTTCTCCTAAGCGGCCATAAACCGATTTGAGCAGCTGTTTCACTCCGAAAACGCGAAGACTGGAAAGTTCGAATTTTAGTTTCAGCCTGTGCTTACCAAATGACTTTCACTGCGAACTGGATCTCCCTTGCCGTCGTCGTTGTGCTCTTCAGTAAACCTGCTACTCCGGTCGGCGCTCCGGAGCTATCAAAAATGTCCGTGTTATCAGGTGTTACAGGCAGGGCAAAGTTGGTGTGATTCAATACGTTGAAGAACTCCGCTCTAAACTGCACATTGAAAGTTTCAGAAATAGATTTGACGTAATTGTTCTTATACATTGAAGCGTCGAGGTCCATGATGCCAGGCCCGATCAGGCTATTCCTCCGAGCAGTGCCGCGCAAATTGAAGCATTGGAGCTTCGTTGGATCGCCTTGAGTCTTATCGCAGTATGCATCGTAGAACGCCTTCGACGGGGCTATTGGAACGGAAAAGCACTCTGTCTTGATGTAGTTGAGCGAGTTGCCGGGATTGACAGCGGTCTTACATCCAGGGCCGCTGAGGTGGTCTGTATAGGCCCAGTCGTCAGCGTTCTGCAACCCTGAGGGATCACCGCCCGTGCCCCAGGTGGGAGTAAAGGGTACGCCGTCACTGGCTTTGAATATGGTTCCTAACTGCCAGCCGTTCGAGATCCATCCGGCTGCTCCATCCCATTTTGTAGAGGGCGTCTGCCACAGCGCATTGATGACCAGTGTCCGGCCGATGCTATAGTCAGCCAGCCCTTGTTCAGATTTCAAGTTGTAGGCAGGCAGGCTGGAAATTCCGTTCGAGAATTGGTCGCCCGCCACGCTGCCTGAGCCTGAGTCGATGGCCTTACCCCAGGTAAAAGAGCCCTGAAGCTGGACGCCGTGACCCATTCTTTTTTGCACTCCTACTTGTAAAGCGTTGTAGGAAAGGTCACCGTTATAGAGGAGAGCCCCAAGTTTGCCAACCGCAGGATTGATTGGGACTGCACCTTGTGCTGCTGTTGGAAAAACGTAGCGTCCCGCAACCACAACCGGTGTCACAGTATTCGCATCATCTATTTTAAGGGGCATATGGTTGCCGCGAGAACCCACATAACCAACTGTGGCAATCAAGCTCGGCGTCAGTTCGCGCTGAATGTTTAAGCTTCTCTGCATCACGTAAGCGCGCCGGGCATTGTTGTATGTGGCCGAGCTGCTGGTTCGCAGTTTGAGCGACTGGAACGCCCCAGTAAAGAACGTCCCGGGAGCCAAGCCATTCACGTTGGCGTTTTGAGACGTTGGGTAAGTAGAAGTACTGTTATCAAAAAGATAAGCCAGGGACTGGACGTCGAACACACCAAAGCTACCGCGCACTGCGGTTTTACCGTTATGAAACGGATCCCAGGCAAACCCAACGCGAGGCTCGAAGTTGAGAAGCGAAGGATTGGACGCGAAAGCTGCGCCAAGTCGCAGTGTCGGCTGGTCTATGCGAATAAGATTGGCGAAGGTGCCTTTCACCTGGGTTGGATTGGTGACCATCTCCCAGCGAAGGCCAAGGTTGAGAGTCAGGTTCTGCCGAGCGTGCCAATCGTCCTGCAAATAGAGGGCGAAGAGCGATTGTCTCCGTTGAGCTGTCTGCACCGTAGAAGCGGTGGAATCAACCGGGTAAATGCTTCCCAGGAATCGTGTCGGCTTATTCTGCAATAAAGACGCAAGCGTTCCGAAGAAGAATTCTCCGTTGTTGCTGAAAGACCGGTCGGTGTCGTCGTGCATCACTTCAACACCCGCGCCAAATTTGAAAGAGTGAGATCCGCGTACTAAGAATGCATCGTCATACATCTGGTAGGAATGCCAAAAGCTGGGAGACGGAGTTTTGTTGATGCCCCCTCCAAATGCCGTAATGCCACCAACTACAACCTGGGCTGCGTAATTGCCGGGCTGAGCCGCCAGGTTGGGATCTTTGGCCAACGGATTGATTGCTGTGGGCGCATCGACATTAATGACCTCGCTTTGGCTATAGCCGAAACGAGCGGAGTTGGTTAGCGCGGCGTTTACAATATGTGTCTCTTCGATTGCGATGACCTGTCGCTTGGTCGAGTTCTGGAAGAGTTTATTGTTCAGGCTGTCCGGGGCGGTGTAAGGCGCGACGTCGTGGAGGTAGGAGCCGTAAATGCTGTCGTTGTCGGAAATCTTGACATCTGCGCGACCGGTAAAGAAATCTTCGTGAATGACTTCCTGACCTACGAAGTTAAAGATTCCAATGTCCCCATTGGTCCCAGCCACGATGCCGCCGTTGGGTGCGGGCCAGAAAGGAAGATACTTTAGGGCCGAAGGATCTACGGCGATTGTAGTCGGAGTGCATGGTGGCAAAGTATCCAGATGAGAACACAATCTGCCATTGCGCGCTTCATTGGAGGGAACGGTATTGAGTGCGGTTATTCCTTTTGATTGTCGGATTCCTTCATAGTCGCCAAAGATAAAGATCTTATCTTTGCGAATCGGTCCTCCTACGGTGCCTCCAAACTGATTCCGCTTGAATGCCGGAATTCTCCCAACATCGAAGAAGTTTCGCGCATCGAAGACGCTGTTCCGCAAGAACTCGTAGACCGAGCCGTGGAAGCCGTTGGTTCCAGCACGGCTGATAGCGTTCACTACACCACCTGCGGTCCGCCCGTATTCCGCGGATTGATTGCTCGTTATAACAGAAAATTCCTGAACCGCATCCACCCCAAGGTTGCCACCTAGCACGCTGCCTGGGCCTCCATTGGTGCGGTCGTTGATGCTGATGCCGTCCAGACGGTAATTATTCATCTGGGGACGCGCTCCATTGATCGCAATCTGGTCGCCGAAACCTCGATTCCCGCGCTCCACTTTGGCGCCGAAACCAAATTGGCTGGTAATGCTGTTCACCCCAGGTTGCAGGGTTGCAAGGTCCGTCCAGCTCCTTCCATTCAACGGCAGTTCTCGCATCGTTGTGGAGTCCACAACCGCGCTAAGGCTCGAGCTGGCAAGTTGCACCTCTTGCTGCGTGCCGGTCACTTGTACTCTCTCTGTAACGAGTCCCACGCTCATCGTAAAATTCAGCACCTGCTGAGATCCTACGGTGAGGTGTATGCCGGTCTGAGTTTCTGTTTTAAAACCACTCGCCGAAACCGCGACATCGTAGTCTCCCACTAACAGATTTGGAGCTATATAGAATCCCGCGCCATTAACAGATAAATCTCTCGTAGCTCCGGTCGCCTCATTCTTTAACGAGATTTTCGCGCTGCGGATAATGGCTCCGGTCGTGTCCGCGACCGTCCCGGAAAGGCTACCTCCAGCTACCTGAGCTGTCGCAGATAGATGAAACGTAAAAATGACGATTAGCCAGGATGCGAGCAGAGCCAACGGCTGATTGGGACGGCCATGAGAAAACATACTGTTTTGCCTCCAAGCTTTCGAGGTTGAGGGCCCCCTAAATGGGCGCGTGTAATTGTTGAAGAACATCTTGATCTCGGTGATTGCTTTTCTATCAAGCGGGCTTATTGATCGCTCTGGCATTACAGGCATTACGCCGTTAATGATTGCGGAAATGTATTCGTTGCGGATCCCGTTGATAGTGACAATTGCCAACCGTCAAATCACACCATGCCTTCGCTCGGCCTAATCCTTCGGTGAGTCGTTATCGATGCGATCATTGACGTCAGCTGTCATAGCTGTCAACACTAAATGCAGTATTGATTGATACCTGTTTTATCTTGCTGCATTAAACAAACCGGCAGCCGCTCATACTAGTGCACGACAGTTGCCCTTTTGGCCGGCTCAACTCTCGGATTTCAGGGTGGCTTCGCAGGCAGCGAACACCGCGGTTGCATGGTGAAGTCTGCCCATCTCTTCACATGGCAGTTTCGTCAGAGCGATTCGAGAGATTCCAATGAGTGTTTGGATCAGGACTTACTGGACGCGCTATGCCGTTTGGGCAGCATTTTTAGCCAATTCAGGGAGCCTGCGTGCCTCCTGAAGAACAACAGTTCTGGCAGGATTTAAGCGGACCGAGCGGCTGTTACGGACGAAGAGCTGAATACCCAATTCATGTTCAAGCAGTTGAATTCGCCGACTTAGAGGAGGTTGCGTCCTGAAGATGTGCGTGGCGGCCTTCCCAAAGTAGGATTCCTCGCCCACCGCAGCAAAGCACTCGAGTTGTTTCAGATCGAACATCGATACAGATCGTATATCACTAGCTCCAAGAATGACATCGATTAGCCATCGACATATCTCACTGCTCACGGATATTCTTTGCGTGCGAGGTCTATCGTGGGCACTGTTGGTTTTATTGGGTTAGGTACTATGGGATCGCCGATGGCAGCGAATCTGCAAGCCGCCGGTCATCAGTTGTTCGTTCACAGCAGAACTTCTGTTCCCGATTCATTGCTGGCGGGTGGGGCGAAGGCTTGTCCCTGCGGTAAAGAAGTTGCGCAAAATGCTGAAATTATCATTGTGATGGTTCCCGATACGCCGGATGTAGAAGAAGTGCTTTTTGGAATTGAGGGGGTATCCGAAGGTTTGTCGCCGGGCAAGGTTGTGGTGGATATGAGTTCCATCTCGCCGGTCGCTACCAAGCAATTCGCAGAGCGGATTGGCAAGCTTGGCGCCGACTACCTTGATGCTCCAGTCTCAGGCGGAGAGGTAGGTGCCAAGGCGGCATCGCTAACCATCATGGTGGGGGGAAGCCAGCCGGTCTTTGATCGCGTCAAGCCTCTGTTTGAGTTGATGGGCAAGAACATCACCTTAGTAGGCGGCAACGGAGACGGCCAGACCTGCAAGGTGGCCAATCAGATCATTGTGGCGCTCACCATCGAAGCGGTTGCGGAAGCTCTTTTGTTCGCATCCAAAGCCGGTGCTGATCCCGCCAAGGTACGCCAGGCTCTAATGGGAGGCTTTGCTTCGTCGCGGATTCTCGAAGTGCATGGCGAACGCATGATCAAGCGCACGTTTGAGCCAGGCTTTCGTATCGAGCTTCACCAGAAGGATTTGCATATCGCTCTATCAACAGCTCGGCAAATCGGGCTAAGTCTACCGAATACCGCCACCTGTCAGGAGTTATTTAATAGTTGCGTCGCACAAGGAGGCAAGGATTGGGATCATTGCGCCATGGTTCGAGCGCTGGAAACGATGGCTCAATTTGAGATTGGAGACTAAGACGTATCAAGCGCCAAAACTGAAGTCGATCCACTTCCCAATTTCTGACCTCATGGGCTTTCTCCAGCAGTCTTGCAATTCTTCAGCAAGCGCGTACTGATTTGTAGTTCCCACGCCGTTCCGAGTCTTTTCTAACAATGTACGAGCGAGGCATGATGAACATTCCCATTAATCACTTCAAGCACGCGATCGAGGCGGGCCAACTTCAGATCGGCTTGTGGGCGCAATTGGCGAGCAATAACGTTAGTGAGGTTATCGCGGGTGCAGGCTATGACTGGCTAGTCATCGATGCCGAGCATGCCCCCAACGTCCTGACTACAGTCAACAGTCAGCTCCAGGCTGTACATGGCGGTTCGGCCCATCCTGTCGTTCGCGTACCGTGGAATGACATGGTCGCCATCAAGGGCTATCTGGACATAGGCGCTCAATCGCTGTTGATCCCCTACATCGATACCGCAGAACAAGCACGCAACGCGGTCGCTTACACGCGCTATCCACCCCAGGGTGTGCGCGGCTACTCGGCCGCACCTCGTGCTTCGCTATATGGCCGGGTTAAGGACTATCCACAGGTTTACGAAAACGAACTATGCGTAATCCTGCAGATCGAAACCCCAGTCGGGCTCAAGAATATTGAGGAGATAGCAGCGGTCGAAGGAGTTACGGGGCTGTTCATCGGCCCCGGAGATCTCTCAACGACGCTCGGGCATGTAGGCAATCCGCAGCACCCCGAAGTAGTTGCCTTGATTGAGGATGCGATACGGCGAATTGCAGCGTGCGGCAAACCCTCCGGCATTCTCACCTCCGATGTCGCGATGGCGCAACGATTCATTGATTGTGGCTGCGTTTTTGCCGCTGTAGGTTCTGACCTTGGTCTCCTGGCCCGAGGTTCCGAACAATTGCTAGCCAAGTTCAGGAATCGTCGCTCCGCTGACGATCCAACTCGCATTCCAGCAGTAGCCACGGCAACCGGTAATCGGCACTTGAGCGACAAGTGTCAACCATGAACAAAACGGCAGGGAAGATCATCGTGGTCGCTCCAGACTCTTACAAGGGTTCTCTGTCGGCCCAAAGCGCAGCAGACTCTATAGCGAGAGGTCTTCTGCGTGCCTTGCCGTCATGCATCATTCGCTCATATCCGATGGCTGATGGGGGCGAGGGTACGCTGCGTGCCCTGCTGAGGGGTGGGGGCGTTGTCATCGTGTCTCCGTACGGGACGCTGCGGGCGTTAGGCGTACCATCCCAACTGGATTGCTGAGTGATGGCAGCGCGGCCATAGAGATTGCCGAAATAGTTGGCATCACCGACCTGTCCGGCACTTCCATCCCCGGGGAGAAGAGAACTACCTTGGGCATTGGCGATGCGATGCGCCTGCTACTCGACGAGGGTGTACGGAAGATAGTTGTCGCGCTCGGCGGCAGCAGCACGAATGATGGCGGCGCAGGTCTGTTGACAGCTCTTGGGGCTGAATTGCGTAATAAGAATGGACGCTTCCTCGACCCGATTCCAGAGGCTCTTGGGCAAGTGGCTCATGTCGATCTGTCTGGCCTGGACAACAGGCTGGCCGCAGTTGATTTCCTGGTTCTATCGGATGTAGACAATCCCCTGACTGGAATACAGGGAGCAACCGCGGTGTTTGGTCCGCAGAAGGGCGTAATGCCTCATCGGGTGGAGCAAATCGACGCCAACCTCGCACACTATGCCGGACATCTTGAACGGGTGTTCAATCGGAAAGCACGAGACACGCCTGGGTCGGGGGCAGCAGGTGGTCTTGGTTTTGCTCTGAATTTATTAGGCGCCAAGATCCGCTCTGGAGCAGAGGCAGTCGCAGATATGTTGGGAATCGACCAGGCAATGGCCGGTGCCGACTGGGTCATTACTGGTGAAGGACGCAGCGATGAACAAACACTGCGTGGCAAGACTCCCTATGTTGTCTGTCAAAGGGCGCGCCATCTCGGCGTTCCATCGACTCTTCTTTCGGGCTCGGTCGATGTGGAGTCATCGCCACGCCTCAACCAACATTTCTCTGGTTGCTTTTCCCTGGTTCCAGGTCCGATCGACCTTGTCACGGCTCTGTCTCAGGCCGACCAGATGCTTGGCAATGCTGCGGAACAGGTCGCGCGTGTGTGGGCGGCTGCATCTTCGCCTTTGCAACCGCGCAGTGGACTGCTCGAGCGAACCCTCAATTTCTAGCCGCGGTATCAGGTCAAGGGAGGTTCACATCTTATGCAGGACGTACGATCACAAAGACAAGCAGATGAATCTATGTTGATGCCGTTTTGCGCTCGGAAGAATGGACGCGTTGTCAATGCCTGATACGAGACAGACGCATATTCGTTACGCCATTATCTCCATTTTGTTTTTAGTGAGTTGTCTCAGCTACAGCGACAGAGTGGCTCTCTCGCTTGCGGGCGCGGCAATGAACAAAGAAATCGGCATGAGTCCGATGAGGTTGGGTTATCTTTTTTCGGGATTCAGTTGGGCGTACGTGTTAGGCCAGTTGCCTTCGGGGGGACTACTCGATCGTTTCGGATCGAAGAGGGTGTACGGCATAAGTATCATCGTGTGGTCGATGTGCGCTTTTCTGATAGGTCTTGCCGGATATCTGGGTACCAGCGCCGCGCTCACCACTATTTTCGCCCTTAGGTTAATCTCCGGGTTCGCTCAGGCACCCGTCTTTCCAGGTAACAGCCGTGTCGTTGCATCGTGGTTTCCGACCCGGGAACGCGGGCGGGCCTCGGCAATATTTAACTCGTCGCAGTATTTCACCTTGCTGATCTTTGCGCCGCTCTATGGATGGATTATCCATGTGGCCGGATGGAGAAGTTGCTTCTGGTTTATCGGTCTGTTTGGCCTAGTGCTTACGATCATTTGGTTTTATTACTTCTACACCGTCAGTCAGCATCCGCGCATCTCTTCCACCGAAATGGACTACATCGAACAAGGCGGCGGCCTGGTGGATGTCGACACGGGTAAAGGGAAATCGATTTTGAAAAGAAACACACTGAATTGGCCTACCGTCAAATTGCTCCTTAGCCAGCGGATGCTTGTAGGCGTTTACATCGGCCAATACTGCATTAACACTCTTACATGGTTCTTTATCAGCTGGTTCCCTATCTATCTTGCCCAGGCGCGTCATATGTCGATTCTGAAGGTAGGGTTCGCGGCGGCTTTACCTGGTTTATGCGGTGGGTGCGGCGGTATTCTCGGTGGGATCATTTCCGACAAGCTGCTTCTAAAGGGCTATTCCCTCAGCTTTGCGCGCAAGGCTCCTATCATGTCGGGAATGGCCCTCTCCATGACGATGATCGCCTGCAACTATGCCCATGCACAAAGTCTTATGCTGCTGATCATGTCGATCTCATTTTTCGGCAAGGGCATCGGTGCGTTGGGTTGGACCGTTATCTCCGATACTTCTCCATCGGGCATGGTGGGACTAAATGGAGCACTATTCAACCTGATCGGCAATATGGCCGGCATCACCACTCCTCTCGTCATCGGGTACCTGGTGCAGAAGACCGGTTCGTTCGATGATGCACTTATCTTTGTCAGTCTGGCAGCGCTCGGTGCGATCGTGAGCTACGGGCCGATAGTCGGAGAGATCAAGCGTCTCGAGCTGTTCCCGCTGACGCCAGTGTTGAAAAGGTCGTAGATAAAAAGCGTTGACTATTCGTTGATCTATGTGGCGGTCGCCTGCGTTGCCGGCCATTTTATGTGCACGAGTGCTCGCACACCCGCCACCTGCACCTATCGAATCTGGAGCCGGCATAGGCTCTCGCACAATTACGCAGAAGAGGGAGACAGGATATGCAACATCTCAAACCGCTATATGTAAAGGTTAATCCTTCCGACAATGTCGCGATCATCGTCAATGAAGGCGGCTTGCCGCCCGGCAGTGTCTTCGCGTCAGGCCTCACGCTGTTGGAGAGGGTTCCGGAGGCTCACAAGGTAGCGTTGGTCGACATTCCGCGAGGGGACGCGGTCATCCGATACGGCGTCACCATCGGCTACGCAGAACGCATTCTGAAACAGGGGAGCTGGGTGCACGAGGGGTTGCTAAAGCTTCCTACGCCACCATCTCTGGACAATCTTCCGGTAAGCACCAACGTCCTCGCACAACTCCCGTCACTCGATGACTATACTTTCGATGGCTACGTCAACGCTGACGGCTCCGTCGGAACGCGCAATATTCTCGGCATCTCCATGACGGTGCAATGCGTCGCCGGAACGATTGAATACGCAATCAAGCGCATTAAGGCTGAGCTGTTGTCGAAGTATCCGAACGTCGACGATGTCATTGCAATCACGCACGTCTATGGCTGTGGTGTTGCGATAAATGCGCCGGGTTCGGAAATCCCAATCAGGACCTTGAGAAACCTGAGCCTGAACCCTAACCTGGGCGGTCAGCCTATGCTAGTCAGTTTGGGCTGTGAAAAGCTTCAACCCGTACAACTGATGCCCATCGGCACGTTTCCCATCTTATCCAGCGAACCCTTTGTGGTTTGCCTGCAGGATGAGCAGCACATGAGCTTCGGCGATATGGTGCAGGCAATTATGGAGATGGCGGAGCGGAGGCTGATGCTGTTAAACGCGCGCCAACGGGTCAAGCGGCCCGCTTCGGATCTAGTAGTGGGCCTGCAATGTGGGGGCAGCGATGCGTTTTCCGGAGTGACAGCCAATCCCGCAGTCGGATATGCCGCCGACCTTCTGGTTCGCGCGGGTGCCACGGTTCTGTTTTCCGAGGTGACGGAAGTCCGTGACGGCATCCACCTGCTGACAGCAAGGGCGACAAGTGAAGAGGTTGCGGCCGGCCTCGTACGAGAGATGACTTGGTACGACAACTATCTCGATCGCGGCTCCGTTGATCGGAGCGCGAACCCGACCCCCGGCAACAAGAGTGGCGGTCTGGCCAACATTGTCGAGAAGGCCCTTGGCTCCATCGCAAAGGCGGGTACCAGTCCCATCTCAGGCGTATATGGGCCCGGCGAGCAGGTTAAGGCCAAAGGGCTTATCTTTGTTGCGACACCCGCCAGCGACTTCATCTGCGGCACGCTGCAACTTGCCGCTTCAATGAACATGCATGTGTTCACCACCGGCCGCGGCACACCCTACGGTCTTGCCATGGCTCCAGTCCTCAAAGTGTCTTCGCGCACGCCGCTCGCCGAGCGGTGAAAAGACCTCATCGATATCGACGCAGGCACCATCGCTTCTGGACACGAGACAATTGAGCAAGTTGGGCAACGAATCTTTGATCTCATCCTCGACGTCGCCAGCGGACGCAAGCAAACGTGGGCAGATCGTTGGGGTCTGCATAATGAGATGGCTTTGTTCAATCCGGCGCCAGTTACCTAGTACTTTGGCTTGTCAAAGAAAGTACCGATGAGACAACAGCATGTGGCGTGTGGACTAAATGGCTATCTGAAACTGTCCAAATCGTCTGCCGTATGGATCCCGAAAGTGTAAGTTAGCCACGTCACTTGAGCAGAGGATGTATCTTGATAAACAAGATCACACTCGCGTCCTCCTGTAGAGCTTCGGAGCCAAGCGTCTACTGTTGGCCGTTATTTGAGACTCCATGTACGTATCCACTACAGTCGATTCCGAAGTAGATGCTTCCCGAATCGGAGTCGTTGGTTATTCGATGGGTGGTTTCATCTGTGGTATTGCTGGGGCCATCGACACACGTATACACGCCGTGCTAATAAGTGGGGGCGGCGTGTACGACGGCTCGGCAGGCTACTTCGACAGTAACCCCTTGCCCTCGCAGGCCCCACCCTATATAGCATTGCTTCCGCTTAGGGATCGCGGTGCTGTTTTGTACGCCCCTAATGCGGAGCGCGGACCTCTGTTGGTGATCAACGGACTTGAGGATACTGTGATGGATATCGCACACCATCCGCCGGCGTGGTTTGCCGCGCAGCGTGAAAGGGCGCTCGCACTGATCGGACCGCAGTCGCAGGCAGCAAAGAATATCTTTGAGTTACTCATGATCCCCGGGGTAGGTAACCGAACGTCGTGGGTAGAGCGACCCGGAATGACTTGGCTGAACTCCCAGCTCCACTTCGGCATTTGGGATGCGAAAACGATAGCGGCTGAACCCACCACACACATCAGTGAATGGGTTAGTGCTAATCATGTCTTTCTGGCACCACGCTATGCCTCGAGGATCGCGAGGGCGGCGTCAACGCACTCGGTATAGGATTCCCTGCCCTCGAAAGAGATGAGTTGATCACCGTTCCGGTAGAGGAATGGAAACGAAACGAAGACCGATTGACCTACTCCGCTTGGGCTACAAAGACGCGGGCGACCGAAGAAAAGGCCGCCAGGATTGCGAGGTCTCGGTTCTCGAAACACTAACACTTAGCGAGGTATGGCGGAACAGCGATATGCGCGTTTGACACATTGGGCAGAAGATGAGTCTTAGTGCCGGTCGAGATTTACACGGTTAGTTCCTTGGCCGTCCCCGAGCCACTTAAACAAGCAAGAGAATAACCACCTCACGGCGGCCGAGGGGTTGATGGAATAAGGCTGCGCGAGATCGACGACCTTTCCGCTGCGGCATGGTGCGCAAGTTGCAATGCTTCCTTAGATCAGTCCTTAAATCAGCTTGCGGCATGTGAAAAGCCGCGCAAGACGCGCCGGAACTCGGGAGCAGGTCTCGATGCTTTGTGTTGATTTTTCGCGCCTCCGGCGGCCTGTCTGAGAGGGAGATTCTGACTCTTGGTGGAGAGCAAGTCTGTGGAGTTAAGGACGGAGTTGATCCGGTGCGCGGCGGGGAAAATGGGTGTGGATCTGGAGCCGGAATGGGATCGCAGCATGCGAGTGGGAAGCAAACTGGGATGGGCTGACCAGCTCTGCGAAGGACTGTAGTACAAGCTGCGGGGACGGAGATGAAGAGCGCGGACGAGAGTTCTTGCGGCGGTGAAAAAGGCTGTTTCCATAACGGAGAAGTCACCATGTACGTTCCGGTCGTAACCGGAAATCCGGTGTTTGTGATCGAAATGCCTATACTAGCTCGGCTTCTGAAAGTGCACCAAATACGGGGCTTCGAAATCCTGGATTAGGATTTGCCATCGAAACACCTATACTAGCCCGGCCGCATAACTCGGATTTTGTTGCAGAAGTCCCAGTCGAAATTCCTGAAACAGGTGTTTCCGGCCTCTCGATGTAAAAAACTGTACAGATACTTTTGAAGTCGACTTCAACTATTTTCAGTTCATTTTCGAGCCTCCGGCCGACGGTGATTTGGCCTTGGTGGGGGGAACAAACCGGGTGGACTGCAAGCAAGCTGGGAACCTCTGCAAAGGACTGCGGCGCGCTGCCTGGGATGCCGTGCTGAAGATCAGGGCGAGGGGTAACCCAACTGACCAACCGCGTTTGCTATATTCCAGGCGGGAGGCCTCTTACATGCTATCCGAGAGCCTTCGATCCATTGACTACAAGCTGGCTTCCGGCCACCTCCGCTTCATCAGGCAGGGTGGTAGGGTGAAGATTGCACATAGCGAACTTCTCCGCCAGGCTGCCATCGATGACAACACCCCAGTAGTGCCCCGTTGTCGGCCTCTTGCCCAGGCGACAGTCCAGACACGAAAAGCCGCCTGACACCTGCACAGGGCAGAACAAACGTATCACACCTCCAAAGCCGGCTCACTCTTATCGGAACTGCCACATCGCGCAATAGTCAATGCTTATATGGGTTTTAGGTGGTGGCCCGGGGCGGATTCCAACCGCCGACCTTCGCGTTAGGAGTGCGAATTGGCGAGGGTACCTGACTGCAGCTCCCGGCACTTGACTGCATAAAAACCCGCGTCAACATTGACGATTGTGGCAACTCCCAATATTCGCGAGAAGCACCGGAGTGCACGGATTATCCGCCAGCCCGTCTCAATCCCGTCACACTTTGCTATTGTTGTCGCTTCCAGCGTGCTACGCTTGGTCGCGTATCGCATCCAGTTTGTGTGAGGGGAAATCAACCACCATGGCGATGAAGAAAGCACCCGTCGAGGGCGTGTACGAGAGGGCAGTTGGGAGCGGAATATGGTACGCCCGCTATTACATCAACAACAAACAGGTCCGTAAGTCCTTCGGGCGCGATCGGGTTGCAGCCGTGGCGTGGGTAGAGGCGGCACGAACAGTCAAACGTTCCGGCGTTGGAATCCTTCCCACGTCAGCCAAAAAGGCGGTGAAGACTGCCGGGGATCTCGCAGCCGAACGTGTAGCGGCGGCAGTGACTCCCGATTCGGTCCTCATCGGCGAGCTATGCGATGGGCTGCTCGCGCATATCCAGAGCAACCCTGCACGGTATAAGGACCAGCTCAACCCACCCTACCGCCTCGGAGTCATCAAGGAAGCATTCGGGGACCGCCCTGCGGCGAGCATCGAGACCTACGAAATCGAAGACTGGTTCGGCAAGCTACCCGGAAAGCCCGCGACTCAGAACCGCTACCGGGCACAAATGTCCTCCGTCTTCACGTTCGGGATGAGGCGTAAGCAGTATGGACTCAAGTTCAACCCCGCCCGGAACACCGATCCGGTCCCGGTGGACAACGGTGTGATCCGCTTCCTTCTTCCCTCAGAGGAGACCAGTATCCGCACCGTGTTGCAGGAGGATGTGGATGCATGCGGCCCCCGAAATGACCAACTTAAGAAACACATGATCCATCGCATATGCGAGTTCGACGTGGCCCTAGATAGCGGTATGCGCGAGAGCGAGCAGTATGATCTCCTTCGTCCCGACATCACCTACGAGATCAAAGAACTGACAGCACGCGATACCAAGAACGGCACGTCCAGGCAGGTTCATCTAACCAAGCGGGCAATGAAGGCCCTTAAGACGTTGGAGGATCTGAACCTGGTGCGCAAGTGCAGGTCAAAGGACATACCCAATGACTCCCCCGCCGATGTTGCCTTTGCCATTCGAGACAATAAGAACTGGTGGGGAGACGTCCTCCGCCGGGCCGGGGTCACAAGGTTCCGGTGGCACGATCTCAGGCATACATTCTGCTCTCGGTTGGCGCAAAGAGGTGCCTCGGCATTCGTAATCATGGCGCTCGCTGGGCATAAGACATATTCCATGGCCGCCCGGTACTCCCACCTTAACAAGACATCTGTCGTGCGAGGCCTGGCCCTGCTGGAACTCGATGACAAGGCGTTGGCATTATTGGAGCAGGCGACCTGATGAGTTGCACCACACGTAGCAGGGCCGAGCCCGGCTTAAGCTTTCAACCTTCCGTTGCCTGACTGACAGACGCTTCTGGGGGCGTGCGTGGCATCATTTCTCATGGATGCCCCTCGCGAGTCACGTATCAGTTACTCGGACCGTATGGACAATGGCATTGTTGGTCGGCTTTGACGATGGCAATACCGCTTACTACTCGCCGCGCTTCTACACGCCACGCTTCCCCAAGCGCAGATGATGCCCTCGGACTCCGAAGTTGACCAGGAGACGCATAGTGAGTGAGATGCCGTCGCCTCCGCTCATGGTCAATACAGACCAGACCGGTCTCTGTGCGCTCCCGTACAGTTTCATCGGGTGTCAGTTCATGGCCGATTCAGTCGTACCACTCCCCTCGCAGCCCTCCCCCTCTACGACACCCACTTCCAACGCCCCGGCCAAGGGTGTAAATCTGTGGCGTACTGCTGTGCCGAGCGGCAATCGCAAAGAATCTGACTCAGACTCCTCGTATCTTGCTGAACGACGTGAACATTACCGACGACCGCACTCAATCTAGCGCCACTCTCCCCTCTAATCGGTTGTCACAATTATTCGTGCCCTCACTCTCTTCCGTACGTTCTGCTTAGCCCAGCGTTACAATCTGCCCGATGTTTGGAGTGCCCGCGAAGCATGTGCCGTAGGACACCGACACAAAGTCGCCGGAGTCGTAGGCTTGAGTCATGCAAGGTAGCAAAGAGTTCAAGCGGCTTCAACACGACATGAAGCCGAGGGACGCAGTAATCAGCTTCCAGTGCGCTTCCCCTGGCATTCTCCAGGTCACTGAAATGATCGACGGTGAACGCATCCATCACCGGGAAGTCATACAAGACCCGGACGTAGTGACCGAAATAGAAGAGAGATACATGTTCTTTGCGAAGCAGGCAGACATCGCGAGGGAACAGGTCGGGCTTGGCCATTCCTGCCAATTCAACGTCTACTTTCGTGAACCCTAAATGCCTGACCCAAGGGATGTTTCGGTCTCGAAGCTGCTGTCCAAGACCGTCTGCGCAATGGTTGACCGGCCAGAGTTCGTCGTCATCAATGCGCACGCGGCAGAAGAGGGCGCGAGCTTCACAATCGAGGTCCATCCGGACGACGTCGGAAAGATCATCGGCAAGCAAGGGCGCAATGCTAAGTCTCTCCGCATGATCGTGAGTGCTATCGGACAGAAGCTGCACCGGCGGTATGTCCTCCTGGTTGATGAAGGGAAGCTTGGATAAGATCCCCGCCGATCCACAGAGCTTTCGCCTATTATTCGCCTATGGGCGGTGAGCGAGCTTCGACGACGCGGATGAGACGGTCGGGACGCATCTGCTGCGCCTGCAAGAATCCCCTTGCCCCGGATCTCGGGCATCCCCAAGGTGAACGATATTGTGCTCGCTGCGCGTCTAAGC
>JALYIG010000303.1 GCA_030775885.1 Acidobacteriota bacterium
GTTCCAGCGCCTGGCCCAGGAACCTTGTTCTGGACCGGGAACGAATCGACATGTGCCCAGGTCGCGCCGGAGTCGGAACTCCTCCACAGCCCCGCCTTGCGCGAGCCGAAAAAAAGCACCGACCCTAGATCCGGATCGACCGCCAGACGCTCTCCGCATCCCCGGCCATTGTCGTTGCCTCCCATCTTGAAGGGCATCGGCGTCCGCGCAAAGGTCCGTCCCCTGTCATTGGACCGAAGTATTGCCGATTGGCCTCCCCAATCTCCCGAATACATTCCAGCCGCGAGGTACAGTTTGCTCGCGTCTTCCGGATCGATTGCGAGACTCTCAATCCCGAGATAAGTGGCGTCCTCTCGTCCGAACTGATCAGTCAGCGGCACCCAGTGCTCACCAGAATCGTCAGACCGGTAAGCGCCGCCCACATCGGTACGCGTATACACCAAACCCTTCTCGGACGGATGGAAGAGTATCCCAGTGACAAACCCTCCACCCCGAATGACAACGTTGCGCCACTCATATGGAATCGAGGCAGGCGGCTGCGTAATCGCTTGCAGGGGCGGCGTCTGTGCACCGAGCAGCCAGGCTCCAAGGCCCCAGCCGGCCAACACAATCGAACACAGAGTCAAGCTGCGCATTAAATCTCGTCCACCTATTCCATTCGATACACGGGCAGACAAGCGATTATAGAGGGCACTCCGAACACCAGAACCAAAATCGCTTGATATTTCGCGCCTGGTCCGACCAATTGTGCTCCGGAAGACGGGCCTGCGGCTCGATCAGGTGATACAAAGGTTGCACGTATGACTCCTCGATTGTCGAAACCGTATGATCCCCCGATCAGCCTCAAGCAACTCGCAGAACATCTCAACTTATCTCCAGCTACCGTTTCGCTGGTCGTTAATAACGCTCGGGGCATCCGAACCATCGCGCTTCCGACCCGGGCGCGCGTGCTGGCGGCCGCGAAGCAATTCAACTACCGGCCCAACAGCTTGGCGCGGTCGCTGCGCACACGGCAGACGTTCACCATTGGTGTGATTGTGCCTGAACTCAGTGAAGGCTATTTCACCATGGTAATGAATGCCGTCGAGAGCTACTTCTTGCAGGCAGGGTATCTTCACTTTGTGGTTTGCCATCAAGGGCAGCCGGACCTGATCGAGGAATATCCCCGGCTGCTGTTGAACCGCTTCGTCGATGGATTGCTGCTGGTGAACACCGCGTTGCATCATCCCGTAAATGTTCCCGTTGTCTCGATTTCGGGACACGAGAAGATGCAGGGAGTCACCAATATTGTGCTCGACCACGACCGTTCGGCGACCCTCGCACTGGAACATCTCTACAAGCTCGGCCATCGCCGCATCGCATTCATGCGCGGCCAGAGACATGCTTCAGACTCACAGTCTCGATGGGAAAGCACAATGCTGCTCGCCAAGAACATCGGGATCGAGGTCTTCCCGGACCTATGCATCTATCTGGAAGCCAATTCCTGGTCACCAGAGCTCGGCTATTTGCCGACTAAGCAACTCCTCGAACGGACTACCGACTTTACTGCGCTCTTTAGCTTTAACGATACTGCGGCGATGGGCGCTATTCGGGCTATCGCAGACGCTGGTCTTTCTGTTCCGGGGGACATTTCCGTCGTCGGCTTCGACGACATCTCAAACGCAGCCTATCATCTGCCCAGCCTGACCACGGTCCGGCAACCTCTACGACAAATGGGAGAGATGGCGGCACAACTCCTTATCAAACGCATTCTGAATCATAGCGAAGCGTATCCGGACTCAGTTTACTTCGATCCCGAGTTGGTCGTACGGGAGTCCACCGCGGCCGTTTCTACAACGAAGAAAAAACCAAAGAAGAAAACCCGTAGCTGATCGTTTGCCCGCCCACGAGATTGCGGGGCCAAGTAGAAGGTCGCCTGTGACCAGCTGTAGAAGTGCAGTGAGGTCGCGAGCTTCGGCCGCGCCCGGCACTATCCAGACCCGGCGGGCCCGCTGGAACAGAACGTGCATATGCATAGTTGCGCAAGAATCTGCGCCGCACACGAGTTTCCCGTCGCAGCTCTCCGCGTAGGGCCGCTTCCCGATCCGAAGAGAACGGAGGCTAGGTCATGGCGCTACCAGTGAATGTGATTCCTTTGGTATGTTCTCTAAGCTATTGATAATAAATAGGAAGTAGACGGGTTTCGGCGTTGTCTGAGGTAGAATTGCCGCAGACGAGTTCACACTTGGAGACACTTGGTGCACCATGCAATCCACTGTTCGATTGTCGCAAGGCCCCCCACATGAGCCTCATTAATGCTCCAGTTGACTCGTCTGCGTCGAGCAAACGCCTGCTCCCGTGGCTGGTGGCGGTTGCGTTTTTCATGGAGTCGCTGGACACGACAATTCTCAACACGGCAGTTCCCGCCATTTCGGAGGCGCTCAAAGTGTCGCCGTTGAGCATGAAATCGGTGTTGGCCAGCTACACACTGAGTCTCGCGGTATTTATCCGAATTAGCGGTTGGATGGCGGACCGGTTTGGCACACGCCGGGTTTTTGCATCGGCGATCGGAATATTTACGCTCGGATCGCTGCTGTGTGGCATATCGACAGACATCCACCTGTTGGTGGCGTGCCGCCTGCTGCAGGGCTGCGGCGGGGCCATGATGGTGCCGGTAGGGCGGCTCACCCTGGTGCGGGCTTTCAACAAATCCGAGTTGATCCGCACAATGAGTTTTGTGGCGATTCCCGCTTTGATTGGCCCCATGCTGGGGCCGATGGCCGGGGGGCTGATTGTTGGATATCTGCACTGGCGCGTTATCTTCTTCTTGAATATCCCAATCGGTCTCGCAGGTCTGGTGATGGTCTACCTGCATCTACCGGACTACCGCGAGGCGGATACTCCGCCGCTCGATGTGGTGGGCCTGATCCTGTTCGGGTCGGGCATCGCGCTGTTGTCGTATGTGCTGGAGATCTTTGGGGAACATACGCTGAGCACTGGTGAGATACTCGCGCTGCTCACTCTCTCAGTTGCGCTGATTGCGGGTTACGGCCTGCATGCCGCTCAGACGAAGTTTCCGCTGTTGCGGATGAAGCTATTTGGCATACGGACCTTTCGTGCGGCAGTCAGCGGCGGCTTCTTTACGCGCATCGGTATTGGGGGCGTGCCATTTCTGTTGCCGCTGCTCTATCAGGTCGGCCTGGGGTTCACGCCGATTCAGTCGGGTCTGCTGATTATGCCGCAGGCGCTCGCTTCCATGAGTACGAAGTTCCTGCTTCCACGAATCCTAAGCCGGCTGGGCTACCGCAGCGTCCTTGTTTCCAACACGGTGATTCTGGGGCTGCTGCTCTTCCTCTTCGCTACCATTGGGATTCAGACGCCGGTCTGGATCATCGTGCTGCAGGCATTCTGTTACGGTGCGTTCACTTCACTTCAGTACACCAGCATGAACACTCTCGTCTTCGCCGATCTGACAGAGACGCAGACAAGCAACGGAAGCTCGATCGCCAGTACGGCGCAGCAGTTGGCAATCAGCTTCGGCGTTGCGGCGGCCGGACTGACTACGGCTTTATTCATTCCCGTCGGATTTCATTCCAATCCCCAGGTAATGATCCAAGGCATCCACAAGGCACTCGTTGCCTTGGGCGGACTGACGATCTTGTCCACGGTAGTATTTTCCCGCCTGAGGGCAGGGGATGGCGGCAAGGTGAGCCAGCAGAAAGTAGTGCATCCGGGTAGCTGAGTATTGGTTTGTACTGCCCTGCGGACGACTCTTACCGCGAGTCGCCAACCTCGGGAGTGCTCGCTGTCGCTGGCTGCGATTCCGCAGCAGGTCCGTTGGCCTGGTTCGCGCGAAGTTGATCACTCGCCGAACTCGCCAGATGCAGCACCCGTCCCGGCAGAATCCCCAGCATTAGTGTCGCCACCGCCGCAAGAACGAGGCCCAGGCCGGCAGCAGCAGGCACTGAATTAGAGGACAAACTCGGCACACAGCCATCCGACTCCTCCGGCTTTGTGTAGATAGAAGTCAGCAGCCTCAGGTAGTAGAAACACGCAACCCCGCTGTTGATAAGGCCAATCACCGCTAGCCAGACGTGCCCGGCCTGCAGCGCCGAAGCAAACACGTAAAACTTGCCGAAGAAGCCGCCGGTGAAGGGAATTCCGATCAGCGACAACAGGAAGAACGCAAGCAATGCGGCAACGTAAGGGCGTCTCATCGCCAGACCCTGGTAGTCATCGACCGTACGTAACGTCTCGTCGTATCCGCCGACCAGCGATATCACCGCAAATGCTCCCACGTTCATCGCAGCGTAGGAAGCAGTGTAGAAACACGCGGCCGCAACGCCGGCTTGCGGAACCGCCGTGAACGCGACCAGCAGATAGCCAGCATGCGCAATGCTCGAGTAGGCAAGCATCCGCTTCACATCGTTCTGCTTCAGCGCACCGAGGTTGCCAATCGTCATCGAGAGTGCGGCCATCCCCCACATCAATATCGACCAGCGATGCTGCATCGCTGGCGCTCCGGAAAACGTAATGCGCAGAAGCACCGCGAACGCAGCCGCCTTAGGAGCTGTGGACATCAGCCCCACTACCGGAGCGGGCGCGCCTTGGTAAACGTCGGGAGTCCACACATGAAATGGAGCGGCCGACACCTTGAATCCGAGGCCGATAATCATCATCCCCAAAGCTAGGAAAGCCATGACCGGCGTCTTGCTGCTGCCCAGTCCGGCCGCGATTGCGGCAATGCTGGTCGATCCGGTCGCCCCGAAAGCCAGAGCGATGCCGTAAAGGAAGAATGCCGTAGCGAACGATCCCAGCAGGAAGTACTTGATGGACGATTCGGATGCGGATGCCTGGGACTTCCGGAATCCAGCCATGATGTATGTCGAGATCGAAGATATTTCCAGGCCGATGAAGACCATCAGAAGTTCCACCGAACAGGTCATGAACATCATGCCGGTCGCACCGAACAGTACAAGCGAGTAATATTCGCCTGCGTGTCCTGCTTTGCCTTCAAAATAATCGAGCGAGCCCAGCAGCGTCACCAATACCACCGCCGTAATCAGCAGGTGGAAGAAAATGCTGAACGCATCGTCCTGGATCGACCCGCTGAATGCAGTCAGCACTCCGAATCGATGCTGGTAAACGCTCGCCAGCCCCGCAGCCATGGTGCCGAAAATAGCCAGCCAGCCAAGCGGTTTGCGGCTTGTACCAGACTTTAAGACCGCTTCCACCAGCATAATGAGCACGCCGGCCGAAATCAGGATGTACTCGGGAAGGAGCGCGATGACGTTGGTCAGCATCAACGTGTCTCCTTCGCCTGGGCGCTCTCGCCTGTGGGAGCTGGAAGTTGAGTATCACTCTGCGGAACTGCAGTCGCTGCCTTCGTGGCATTGACCGTTCCAAACGTATCGATCGAGCGCAACCACAATGGCGAAGCAACTCCCATTACCAGGAAGACAGCCACCATAGGCCACATCGCCAGATGTTCTCGCGCATCCAGATCGGATGCTTCGACCAATTTCGAAGTCGGGCAAAGGTCGCTGTAGAAGACACGCTGGATCATGCTCAACATGTAAGCTGCACTCAAAATGACACCTGACGTTGCCAGGGTCGTCCAGAAGTGTCGATGTGCAACGCTTGTCTGCATTGAGCCAGAGAGGATCAAAAACTCGCCCACAAAACTGTTCAGCATGGGCAGACCAATGATGGAGAGGGTAGTGATGACAAACATTGTAACCACCCACGGCAGCTTGGCCGCCAGGCCACCCAGTTCGCGCATGTCGTACGTGCCGTACCGCTCATACAGCAGCCCCAGAAGCATGAAGAACGCCGCTCCTGCAAGGCTCTCGTTGAGTATCTGGTAAATACCGCCGTCAAGTCCCGCGATAGTAAAGGTAAAAATGCCCAGCGTGATGAAACTCAAATGGGCTAGCGTCGAGTACGCGGCAAGCTTCTTCAGGTTCTTCTGCACCAGCGCCATGAGCCCGCCGTAGACGATACCGATGGCGCCCAGAGCAATGATCAGGGGCGCAATCCGGTGCGACTGGTCGGGGAAAACAGAGAAAGAAAATCGCAGAATCGAGTAAAGCGCGGTCTTTCCCGCGAGCACCATCACCGCAGCAGTGGGAGCTTCGCAAACTGCATCGACCAGCCATCCGTGCAGTGGGAAGATCGGCACCTTCACCGCGAACGCGACAAGGAAGCCGAGCGATGCAATCCATAGTGCAGTCGAGTCCGTCGAGATATGGTGTTGCGCGGCGAGCGCAGCTAAAGTGGGAAGATCAAACGTCCCGGTCCGCGCATAAAGCCACAGCATCGCCACCAGCAGCAACGCCGACGGAATGAACGCGTACAGGAAATACCGTGTGGCCGCACGGCGGCGACTCTCGCTGCGGCCGAACGTCGCAATCAGAATCGTCATCGGAATCAGCGACAGTTCCCAAAACGCGTAGTACAGGAACATATCCAGTGACGCGAAAATGCCCATCATGGCGACCTGCTGCAGCAGGAATAGAATGTAGAACAACTTCTTCCTGCTGTCGATCGTCCGCCACGAGATCAGCACGCCGAGCGGCGCAAGGAAGCTGGTTAGAACGATAAGCCACATCGACAGGCCATCCACGCCAACGTGGTAACGAATAGCAGGCGACGCAATCCACGGCACGTTCCGCTCGAACTGGAAGCCACCCGCCGGCATCGAGTACGAGAAGTGGAACGGAAGGTGAAGCGTTAGGCCGAAGACAACCAGCGAAATCGCGAGAGCGGCCCACTGCATAATCCTGCCGCGATCGGGAAGCAACGCGAGCAAAAGCGCGCCTGCGAGCGGAGTGAACACAATGAGGGTCAGAATGGTGCGATCGATATTCATCGTGTCCTCACAGGTGCACCCACAACGATCGGCCGAAGATCATGACCGCTATAACTGCGGCAGCGCCAATCGCAAGCCAACCCGCATAAGAACGGATATTTCCGGAGATCTGCGTCCGAGTGGCCCAGGCGAATCCCCGCGTAGACATGCCTGCAGCCCGTGCAGTGCCGTTCACAACTCCACGCTCGAAGATGAGCTCCAGCATTCCGCGCGTCATCATCATCAACGGAATGACCAGAAAATTCCTATAGAACTCATCGATCCAATACTTGTGCTCGAGCAGCGAGTACACAGGCTTAGCGCGCTCCGCAAACGCCGCCGCCGTACCCGGCTTCTTGTAATACAGCATGTAGGCAAGGTAAAAGCCCGCAAGAGCAACCAACACAGAAACCGCTGCCAACCCCACTTCCAATCCGTGACCGGCCGTACCTAACGACACCTGACCTGCCGTCGAATTGCTCGCGAACACCGGCTCTAGGAAGCGCTCGATTTCATTGTGTCCGCCCATCGCCGTCGGAACCCCTACCCATCCGCCAACGACCGAAAGTATCGCAAGAATGACCAGGGGAAACAGCATCGTCCACGGTGATTCGTGCACACCGACAGGATGCGCGGCGTGCCCTTCATCATGCTCGGCTTCGAGCGTCAGAGTGCTCGTCGAACTCGCATGCACCGCCGCTCCGTGCTGTTCGAGCGATGGCTCCTGCTCAAACCGTGATTCGCCAAAGAATGTCTTGAACCATAGCCGGAACATGTAAAACGAAGTCATACCTGCCGCCACTAGTCCCACCAGCCACAGCACTTTGCCCGCCGGCCCAGGTGCAGCGAAGGCCCGATAAAGAATCTCATCCTTCGAGAAGAATCCCGCAAACGGTGGAATCCCAGCGATCGCAAAAACGCCCGCACTCATCGTCCAGAAGGTGATCGGCGTGCGCGTCCGCAGTCCGCCCATTTTGCGCATATCCTGCTCGCCGGAGAGTGCATGGATCACTGACCCCGCCGCCAGGAACAGCAGCGCCTTGAAAAACGCATGCGTCAGCAGATGAAAGATGCCCGCCGCATAGGCACCCACTCCGCATGCCAGGAACATATACCCAAGCTGCGAAATCGTGGAGTATGCCAGCACCCGTTTGATGTCGTGCTGCACCATTCCGATC
>JALYIG010000304.1 GCA_030775885.1 Acidobacteriota bacterium
GTCGACGACATGACTAAGGTGGTTATCGGCTCGGGCTTACTTTCTAGCGTGACGGATAGAGGTCCGTGACGTCGAGGGTGCACCCTTCGGCGATATTTTCAGGCAATTGTTGGAGGGCAAGAAGCGCACGCCGGAAGACATCAGGATCCTGAGGTACATCTGGTCGGTAAGGAATGGCGCAACGAGGGTACTGTTTGACGTATCTCTTTATCTGTTTAGATATTGCTTCGCCAGTCATTTGTTTGTCGGATCGCTTCGCATCGGTTCGCAATCTGGCGGGATATCGCGCCCAAAGGGCAGCATCTGACAAGGTCGCTAGGTCCTCCCAGTAATCGTGGTGAGTAACCGATTTAACGTGATACCAGAGACCTAGAAGATGGAAATAGTTTCTCTGGTTCCCACCTCCCTTCGAGGGAGGTTGAGCTGCTTTGAGGCTAGTCGTGTCTAGCATCAGGCGATGTGCGTAATCGTCTAAAGTGCCGATCAAGGCAGGCCCACTTTGGGCGGAATAGGTCCCATAGTCAGCGCATCCAGTGAAAGCCGTCATCTTTTTGAGAAAAGATGCCACTGCTCGCGAATGTGCATCAAGAGTCTCAAGCATCTTCTTGGCCTCGGTGTGCCGAGTTTCGCTGACACGCGGGAGGGAGTACAGCGAAAGCTGGAGCATAATGGTGGACTTTCTACACCCATGGTCTGTCAGTTTGCTCAGAGCTTTGTTGACGTGGTCATGTTCGACTTGGATCTTCCTAAAGGCTGCGCGAAAGCCACAGCAGTCCAGCATCTCAATTGGTTTCTTGATGTCGCGTCGTTTTCCCGGCAATATTCCTGAATGTGGTGCCGTCTTCATTGGAGGCATGTGATCACCGGGCATACGTGTGTGGGTCCTGCGTTTCTGATAGAAACCGTCCTGTGTTTAGTGACACTATGCCTCAAGGAGGCTGGGTGTCAGCGCGAATAGGTGTTCGGCGGCGGCCGGGTCCGTGCCTGGGCGCAGCTGTGGTTGGCTAATGCACATTGTGCAGCTGTGCTGACCGGCGGCTTGCCTTTGTTCTGACGTAGGGTCTCTTTGCCGAGATAAGGCATCGCTTGCCGCCCGTAGTACTCGATGAATTTCTCTGCAATCTGTTCCGTATGAATCTTCAGCATTGTCCGAGTCGTCGCCATGCTCTACAGCCAGGTCCGCCAACGCCATTAACAGCGCGTATTTGTATGTCGCAGTGAACGTGCCTTCACCGAGCAACCCCTGAAGTTTGAGGAGAAACTGAATCTGGCTCTTCTGGAGACGCGGCCATCGTGTCACTCTTCCCAGTACCTGGCTTTGCTTGGAATGACATTCCGCACGCCATCCCTTGGGGACGATTAGAAGCAGACGTTGCACAGTGTGTTGTCTCTCAAGTGATCGATGAACGAGCGCCCGCTGTATTGGTTCTTGGTTATGGCGCTCCACAGTAGAATGCACCGATCATCGCGTTGTGGATTAGTGGCACGGCACGCCGGTTCATATCCTCCGGGTTGTTCTCTATATATTTAACGACGATCCGAATGAACTGCTCATACTTTACGTCTGGAGGCAGCAATTGAACCTCTACAGGGAGGCAAAACGCTGGGATGCCTGTTTGCACATCGACATGACGAGTCCATTCATCCTCGGTATCTACGACTCCCTGAACATACCCCAAGCAGCGCCAGCTATTTTCTTCTTGCTGTTTTGTGATCTTGGCCGAGGCTGCTTTGTCCCCCGCTGAATCGTAAAGGCGTATGGCGCCTCTGCAATAGGCCAAAAGCTTTGTGCCCGTTGTCAGGCTCAAGGACGTCTGTGTGTATCCGGGCCGTGGAAAGGCAAGCTGTAAGAGAATGAATGGGAGAGCAACGCACAAGGTTTTCTTCATTGTGAGCAGCTTACTCCGAACACAGTCGGCTTCAAGGAAAATAGCTACACGTTTTCTCAAACGTGACATCTTGCGACTGAGCGGCGCAAGCTTCAAACGGTGTAGACCAGGGTAGGGGCGGATGAATTCCCGGAGCATTTGTCGGTTCCAGACCGACCGATCAACTTCGTTTGAACATCCCCAACGCAGAATGTTGCTCATCTCGTTAGCTCTGATCCACCGCAAAGTATGCAAACGCCCGAGTCTGTTGGCAGTCCTTAGCCCACCACACCATCTCGACCGTCACCACAACCTTCCATTTGCCCTGACTTCCAGTCATTAGAAAGGCCTTTGCACGGCTTGTGGAAGGCTTTACACGGCGTCGATAACAAACGGGTGACCCTCCGGCACCACCGTTTCGTGTAGAGCCTCTGGTGAATGCTAACCGTTTGCAAAGTCTGCAATTTAGGTTGAACTGCAAAGTCTGCAAGCGGGTGCGTGTTGCTGGCTGCACTGCTGGCCGCCACGTATTGCAACATTATCGTCCGGGGTCACTTTACCGAAAAGGTGACTTTCTGGGCGCTACTGCCTTGGGTTCAGATGAAGGTCACTAAACTGCACCCGGCCACCAGAGTTCGCACCGGAGAGGTCGGCGATGCGCTCCGTAATTTCCTTGCGCCGTCCCTGCGCCCATTGAGGAACTTGTCGCTCCCAACTCTCGTCGCCCTGGATGTAAACGCAACAAGGGGCTGGATAGCCGTCTCCTAGGGTTTTGCGAGCAAACGGCATGCATCCGACTAGACCATCGGCTCTGCGTTCCTCGTAGACCCACTCATCTCCTGTGAGCCATCTGATCTGGTAGCCGCGTCTCCTGAATTCGACATGATCAACGAGAATCCAGAAACTCATAAGAGCGCCGAAAGCCACGACCAGACCCACAACAATCAAAAATGTCCACGCCAACACCGGATACTGCGCCAGTGCGCTCACGCCAGATCTCACGATTACGCAGCCACAGGTTACCCACGTGATGGCGCAGCAGAGTGACGGCACGAAGCCGATCGCATGGCTTAGCCGCCACAGTCTTTTCATCACCCAATCCATACGGATAACGATAGAACACTGGCGCTGTGCATGAAAAACGGGATTGTCGGTAAAGTGGCGGCGCGGACCGCCCGGACGACTTTACCGCAAAGCGGACTTCAGAGGAGAATCGATGGAGATCACAACGACATCCACTCCCAGAAGGTGCGAGGTCGCTCGTAGTACACAAACTCGCCGGGTTTCGCCTCGATGCTGATTTTCTTGCTGCACATGTTCTTGTCGGAGATGCCCGTCTCCAGAATGTCTCTAACGCGGTATTGGCGGGGTGAGTGTTCACTTCCATCGTTCGCGCCATAGGGATGGCAACTCACCTGGATATTTGAAGCGAAATCGACGACGGCATCGCGGTCTATGGTGAGCCTAATCACACCATTATGGTCGGCGCGAAAGGTCTCAGTGAAGCGGGATCCATTGCGAAAGACGTTGAGGTTTTCATCCGTGATGGATTTGCCGTTCTTTCCGTTAATGAGACGGATCGTAACAACGACATCTTCAGCAACCAGAGAGGACGGGCAAGTTGCGACAACTAGAATGCAACCAATCAACTTCTTGGCCTTGGTCAACCGTGACCGTTTTCCCTTCATCTAGCCCTCCGCTGTGCTCCTCTGGATTGGTGGCACCAAGAGTATATGTCGGTCGAGATGCGAACATCCCGCAAAACGGGGTGGTCTCAATGGGTCGATGCAACACTCAGCTCAGACCCACATTCATCTGAAAACAAAAGCTAAAAGCGCTAGTGAAGATTAGATCAGCGGGAACCTTACCCTGGCTAGGGATTTGCCACATCACCCAAACAGATTGATTCTTCAAAGTAAGCACTTGTAGAAATCAGCTGATTAGATAGTGTTGCATCGACCGGTTGAGCTGGCACGGCTTTGCGGTAACAATCGGGTCCGCCCGGTGTCTTTACCGAGAACCCCGTATCTAGGGCAGTTCATGTTCCTAACTGATGGAATAAGCTGCAAATTTGACATTTGCGCAACAATTTTCGGAGGGGGAGTAGGATTACTGTATCTGTAAGTTCGGGTTCTCAATTGAGTTGTATCCCAAGTCTGGAACTGCATGTTCGATTTGTCTCGGCCCTGTTTTACTGTTTCTTCCTTCCTTGTTAACAAGCAAATCCTCAATCGATTGGGTAGGGTAGTTCCTGCGATAGCCGTGGTGGCGATGCTGGGAATGTGCGCACCGATGGCGTGGGCGGCTCAGCGGGCGACCACGACGACGCTGGCGGTGGCCGCGGGCGGTGCCTCGGTGACGACGATTCCGGCCCAAACGGTGGTCACGCTGACAGCAACGGTCGGGGCGGGCGACGCGGCGGTCACAACCGGACAGGTAAAGTTCTGCGATGCGACGGCGACGTACTGCACCGACATTCATGTGCTGGGGACAGCACAGGTGACCAGCGCCGGTGTGGCAACGTTCAAGTTCACGCCGGGGGTTGGGAGCCGCAGTTATAAAGCGGTTTTTGTAGGAACTAATACCTTCGCCGCAAGCATGTCGAGCATCTCCTCGCTTGTCGTGACGGGGTCCTATGCGACCCTAACGGGAATAACTTCGACCGGAGGTACCGGAACTTATAGCCTTACGGCTTCCGTAACAGGCGTGGACCTGAATGCGCCGGCACCTTCTGGATCGGTGTCTTTTGTCGATACAAGCAACAGTAATGCGGTCCTGGGAAATGCGTCGCTCGTTTCGGGCTCATCGGCGCTCACCTTCCTGAAGTCTGCCAACCCCGCCGTGGGTTTCAACCCACAAAGCATCTTGGTGGCAGATTTCAACGGGGATGGCATTTCGGACGTTGGCACACTTAACTACCAATCCCAGACGATTACGGTTTCGCTGGGCAACAACGATGGAACATTCACTGCTGCGGCCAGCATTCCGATAGGCAAGTTTGCCAATGCATTCACCGTAGCTGACTTCAACGGGGATGGCATCCCTGACTTGGCCGTCGTATTCAACAACAACTACCTCGGAAGCACCGGAAGCTTTGTGACGGTCTTGCTGGGCAACGGCGACGGAACATTCACAGCGACGCCGACGAGTCCTTCAGTGGGCAATAATCCCGCAGGGATCGTCGCTGGAGACTTCAATGGCGACGGAATTCAGGATCTGGCGGTCGCGAACCAGATTGACGGTACCATCACGATACTCCTGGGCAATGGCGACGGCACACTCAAGGCGACATCGGCCAGTCCGGTCACAGGAAGCGCACCGGGAAGCATCGTCGCCGCGGACTTCAATGCCGACGGCAAACTGGATCTGGCGGTTGCAAACCTTGGGAGCGACACACTTTCGATATTCCTTGGTAACGGCGATGGAACGTTCATACCGGCGGCCAGTCCGACCGTGGGCGTCTACCCGGATTCAGTCGTAGCCGCAGATCTCAACGGAGACGGAATTCAGGACTTGGTTGTTGGAAACGAGCAAAGCAATGTTACGGTGTTGCTCGGAGTGGGAAACGGGACCTTCCAGGCTGCATCGAGCCCGGGCTTCGCTATGGTCGTTGCCATCGGGGACTTCAATGGTGATGGGATTCCCGATCTGGCTGGTACACAGGGATACGTGACACGTGTATTTCTAGGAGACGGTGGCGGGACTTTTTCAACCGGCCCAACCTATATTCCCAGCCCTCTTAACGGTGAACTTGAATTCACATGCATTACGGTAGGTGATTTTAACGGAGACGGTCTCTCGGACTTGGCCATGGCGGGCGTAGTCGTTTACGGCGCCGGGCTAAATGGGCAGTCGCAGATCCTTCTATCTAGTCCCCGCAGCACGGCAGCAGCATCTGCATCCATGACGGTCGGACCGGGCTCGCACCTGATGGAGGCTAGCTACTCCGGGGATGCCAACTACAACCCTAGTGTTTCCGCCACGGCAACCTTGACAGGAAAGCCTGTACCTACAGTCCTTAATCTGAATGTGCCTGCGGGGCCATACACGGTTGGACAGTCGCTGATATTGACCGCGACTCTAAGTCCGTACACGGATGCAGGCTATAGCACCAATGGCGAAACGGTCTCGTTCAATAATGGCGCTACGTTTCTGGGAACAGGCAAGCTGTCAGAGGGCGTGGCGACGATGAACTTCGTCGTGCCGACCGCGGGTCAGTATTCCTTCTCCGCCGTCTATGGAGGAGACGTCATATTCGTAGGTAGCTCATCAAGCACAATTGCTGTCACGGCGTCCTTTCCGCGTTTTGTCGTCGCCACGAATGCAGATAATCTGGGAACGGCCTCCAATTGCGCCTCCGTGAGCAGCAACCCCTGCTCTCTGCGCGATGCGCTTGCTGCGGCCCAGAGTCATGGCGGGACTATCACCTTCGACCCGACGGTCTTCAGTGCGGCGAACTCTGTGGCACAAAATACGATAACGCTGGGCGGCGCCGGGACCCTGGCGGTCCCTGCAAGTACAACCATCACCGGCGCAACTTCGGGCAGCGACGCCACACTTACCAATCTGGTGACGATCAGCGGGAATAACGCTTACGGGATCTTCTCCGTCGCCAGCGGCGTCAACGGCGCGACCATCTCCAACTTGACGATCACACAGGGCAAGGGCAATAGCGGCGGCGCAATCAATAACGCAGGCTCGCTTGCGGTGAATCACTGCACCCTCTCCAACAATACTGCCTCGCAGGGATATGGCGGTGCCATCCAAAACACCGGACAACTGAGTGTGAACGGGAGCACCTTCGCCAACAACAACGCGGTCGCGGCTGGGGGAGCCATCTATGCCACCTCAGCCCTCGCAGTCAATAACAGCACCTTCAGCGGGAATACGGGGGGACAGGGTGGCGCAATCTACATCGGTGCATCTTTGACGATGACCAATAGCACCCTCTACGGCAATTCGGGAGGCGCCATCTTTAATAACGGACTGGCGATGGGCAGCAATAACATTCTCGGCGGGGATGCGGGCGGCGAATGCTACGGCCCTGGTTGCCTTACTGGCACGAACACATACTTTCTTGTCTCAGGCGCTGAACAGCAGATCGGCGGCGTGTGGGATTCAGGGCCCATTACGCTTGGATGGAGCGGGGGTTCCTATACCCTCAACTATGGCCAGTACTCCACCCCTGCCGGCATCTCCTCTGGCTTCGGGGGCGGCATTTCGAGTAGCGGCTGGCCCGGCGGCGCACAAGGATTTGGACCGTACTTTGTGCTAGGTTCGAGCCACGGCGCCCCGCTCGCACCGATTACCATCACCAATTCATCGAAGTCCTTCGCCTTGACCCAGGTCAGCCAGAGTCTTCTGTTTTCCAGCAACGGTAACATCGTCGCTACTGCGGCCAAGCTGTCCCCGCTAGGTAATTATGGCGGCCCTACTCAAACCATGATTCCACTGCCTGGCAGTCCGGCGATCTGTGCTGGCTTGGCATCGGCGTTGACTCCGAGCGTCAACACCGACCAGCGTGGCTTGGCCAACACCACAACCAGCTATCCGGGATACTCCAGCACTACCCCGTGCGTCGATGCGGGGTCAGTGCAAACACATTACGCCATGAGCTTCAGTTCTCAGCCGCCTGCAACTGTGACTGCGGTAACTCCATTCGCTGTAGCGGTTACGCTCTCCGAAAGCGGCAGCGGGTTCAGCGCAAGCTCGGTTGCGATTCCGCTAACCCTCACGGGCAATGGGTCGCTGCTGAACGCGTCTGCATCTACATCATCGACTGGCATCGCCACATATCCTTCCCTCAGTGTGTCTCTGCCCGGTGCGGGCGATAACCTCAACGCCAACCTGTCATTGAATTTGAATGTTTCGATCACCGCTCCCAGCAATAGTTTCACAGTGACCGCCGGAGCCACTACAACGGTAGCTGCCAGCCAAACCGCGATCTTTAGCCCCGGCAATCAAGGGATCGCGTTGACGGCTCAGGTAACCAGCAGCCTGGGGACGGTCAGTGCGGGCTCGGTAACGTTCACGATTCTCCAGGGAAGCATCCAACTTGGCAGTACGACGAATAGCCCCGTAAGCAGTGGTCGCGCGACCGTGTTTGCCGGCCTGCCCGGGGGAACACCGGCGGGAACCTATACGATTCAAGCCGTATACAACGCTGGGGGAGCCTTTGCCACCAGCAGCGACAGCACACACACCGTCACGGTCCAGCAGGCGACGCCGCCCATGGCCTGGACCACTCCG